>NZ_JBCPGE010000001.1:0-211782 GCF_040914025.1 Ruminococcus sp. RTP21484sp1_RTP21281st1_A8_RTP21281_210402 | reverse complement strand
CTTTCCTGAGCGTCTTAGTCGTAGTTAGTCATTAGCTTGCCGGAACGTTGCGACGCGCGGCGGTGAATATACATTGTAAAATCGCGTCCGGGATAACGACCAACACATTAAATAGCAAAACAGGAGGTTCTACATGGGAAAAAGAAAAAAAGAAGAATTGCCCGATTACACAGTAGCCAATATGGATGTGGATGGTATGCCCTGGAATTCCAGAAGACCATGGCAGATATTTCCTGGAGATCCATCCAGACGCAGAAAAGAATTTGATGTAAAAGTGCCGGAACCGGGAATGGAAAATGAAGTGACGGATAATCTGAGCGCTTTTCAGAATCCGCCGATGACGAAGGAAGAAAGAAGAGGAATCATCTGGCTTTCGCTAAAGGCGTCACTGACTGTGGGACTGATCTTTGGCGGTGCGGCATTTTTGTTTATTTTATTCTGTGTATTCGTGTGGCTGAAATAAAAAAAGAGAACAGCGGTTTTACCTGTGAAAGTGAGCATTTCACAGGTAGAGCCGCTGTTTTTTATTAGATATCATGAAACATTCCGATTTTATTCTTAATTTTTTGCATTTCGTTATCCGTTTCGATTACTGCCTGGGCCGAGCGGAGCAGTTCCTCACTGATCTCTGCATATCCTGGCAGGTCCTCGATTCCCTTCTTGTAGCGGAGCTGATGCTCCAATGTAGCCCAGAAGTCCATGCCGTTGGTGCGGATCTGAAGTTCTACTCTCATAGGTGTTTTCCCCTTGGAGAAGAATACCGGAATCTCCACTATCATATGATAACTACGATAACCATTTGGCTTGGGATTCTTGATATAATCCTTGATTTTAATAACTTTAATATCATCCTGTCCGGCAATCAGATTGGCCACTGTATAAATATCGTCAATGAAAGCACAGACCACCCGGACACCAGCCACGTCATTTAATTGTTCCTGAATATTCTCCGCTGTAAAATCATATCCTAGCTTCTGCAGTTTCCGGTAAATACTTTCCGGTTTCTTTATCCTTGTCTTAATAAAAGATATGGGATTTCGCTTATACTCTACTGAAAATTCATCGTCCAGAACCTCCAGCTTAGTCTGTACCTCCCGGATGGCACATCTATACATCATCATCAGATCATTAAACTTTGCTGCATTTTTGATAAAACGCTGCGGATCTGGCGTATCCAGCCAGGGCGCATTCTTTTCTCCTTCGTTCATAGCGAATCCTTTCATTTTTAACATACAGATTATCCTGCATGAAGAATTTTATATAGTCTTATTATATAAGAAAAACGCTGTGGAAGCAACGGATAAATCCTTAGAGATATCCAGTGAAGGATAAGAAAATATTGTTAAAAAACATATAAAATACCGCTGTCATATTTTACTGTGATTTTACTTTTAAAAGCTAGTGCATTTTACATCCAAACATTAAGATACAACTGTAATCGCGAGAGAGGTAAAAAACATAAGGACCGCGAAGAAAAGGAGAAATGAATTATGAAAAAAGGTTTAGCAGTAGCAATGGCGGCATTATTAGGAGTAGCAACAATGGGAACAACAGCAATGGCAGCAGCTTCCGGAGATATTACAATCTGCTCAAGAGAAGACGGATCCGGTACAAGAGGCGCATTCATCGAACTGTTTGGAATTGAAGAAAAAGACGCAGATGGAAATAAAGTAGATAATACAACTGAGGCAGCAAAGATCACAAACAGCACATCCGTTATGTTAAGCACAGTAGCTCAGGATGTAAATGCAATCGGATATGTATCCCTTGGCTCCCTGGATGACAGCGTAACAGCAGTAAAGATCGATGGTGCAGAGGCAACAGCAGAGAACATCGAGTCTGGTGATTACAAGGTGGTTCGTCCATTCAATATTGCAACAAAGGATGATGTCAGCGAAGCTGCACAGGATTTCATTACATACATCATGAGTGCAGATGGACAGAAGATCATTGAAGACAACGGATACATCTCAGTAGGTGACAAACCTGCATACGAAGCAGCTGCTATAGAAGGAAAAGTTGTAGTAGCTGGTTCCTCTTCTGTAACACCTGTTATGGAAAAACTTGCTGAAGGCTATAAAACAGTAAATGACAAAGTTGAAATTGAGGTTCAGCAGAGCGATTCCACAACCGGTATGACATCTGCAATCGACGGACTTTGCGATATCGGTATGGTATCCCGTGATTTAAAAGACAGCGAGACTGCGGCTGGTCTTACCGCAACTGTTATCGCAAAAGATGGTATCGCTGTAATCGTAAACAACGACAGCGGTGTTGAAGAACTTACCAGTGAGCAGGTAAAAGATGTTTACACAGGAAACATCACAACCTGGGAAGACCTTGCAAAATAATAAGAAATAAAGTTACTGTTCGCAAAAAAGACCTTGTGGAATGCTACCAGTGAATAGTAAAGAAATAAAGTACCTTTACAGTTACGAAACATGAAATAGAAATAAGGAATCCTGCAAAGCTGGTCAAAAGCTTTGCAGGATCCAAATTTTCCGAATAAAAAAGGAACTTACTTTATATGAAATCGATTAAAGAAACTGGAATGAAATTTGTATTCCTTGCAGCGGCCTGTACTTCCGTATTAGCCGTTGCATTAATCTGCATTTTCCTGTTTGCAAACGGAATCCCGGCAATGGCGAAGATTGGTCTGCCAGATTTTCTGTTTGGAATGAAGTGGAAGCCATCCAATGGACTGTATGGAATTTTTCCATTCATTCTGGGAAGTATTTATGTAACAGCGGGGGCAATTGTGGTGGGAGTTCCAACAGCCCTTCTGCTTGCAATCTTCCTCGCATTTTATTGTCCGAAAAAGCTGTATGCACCATTAAAGGCAATGGTAAACCTCCTTGCAGGAATCCCATCTGTTGTTTATGGATTTTTCGGTTTGACAGTGTTTGTCCCGCTGCTTCGACAGCTTACCGGTCATGATGGAAGTACCATGCTGACAGCTTCCGTGCTTCTTGGAATTATGATCCTTCCAACGGTAACCGGCGTTGCAGAACCAGCCTTAAAAAGTGTTCCCACAAGTTATTATGAAGGGGCACTGGCACTTGGAGCAACCCACGAAAAAAGTGTATTTGGCACTGTTTTTCCGGCTGCAAAATCAGGTGTATTAGCTGGCGTGGTTCTTGGAATCGGACGTGCCATTGGTGAGACGATGGCAGTGATCATGGTAGCTGGAAACCAGACCTGGATGCCCCAGGGATTGTTCAAAGGACTTCGAACCATGACCGCAAATATTGTAATTGAAATGGGCTATGCAACCGATCTTCACAGGGAAGCGCTGATTGCTACAGGTGTTGTACTTTTTGTATTCATCCTGATCATAAACCTGTGTGTATCAGCCCTGAAAAGGAGAGCAGAAGATGAGTAAAAGTAAATTATCTTATTGGAAAAATCATCCTGGTTCTGCCATCCTAAGGCTCCTGGTATGGTTATCTGCAATTATTACAGTGGCAGTTATGGCGTTTCTTATTGGTTTTATTCTGATAAAAGGTGTTGGAAATCTGACACCAGACTTGTTTGCACTGGAATATAATTCTTACAATGCATCTTTAATGCCGGCACTGATCAATACCTTGATCATCACCCTGTTATCTTTGGTGATCGCAGTGCCATTTGGAATTTTTGCAGCAATTTATCTGGTTGAGTATGCGAAAAAGGGCAGCAAGCTGGTCAAGATCATTCGCATTACAACAGAAACTCTTCAGGGAATTCCATCCATTATCTTCGGTCTGTTCGGTCTTCTGTTTTTCAGTACCGCTCTCCATTGGGGATATTCCCTTCTGGCTGGTGCCATGACACTGGTGATTATGATCCTTCCGTTGATCATCCGTACTACAGAGGAGGCACTTATGGGTGTCCCGGATGCGTACAGAGAAGCTTCCTTTGGCCTTGGGGCAGGAAAGCTCCGCACTGTGTTTAAAGTGGTGCTTCCAAGTGCAATTCCCGGAATCCTTTCCGGTGTGGTACTTGCGACAGGACGTATTGTTGGTGAGACTGCAGCCCTGATTTATACTGCCGGTTCTGTGGCGAAGGTTCCATCCAGTCTGATGGGATCCGGTCGTACCCTGGCAGTACATATGTATGTGCTTTCCAGTGAGGGACTTTACATGGATCAGGCTTATGCCACAGCGGTTATCCTGCTGATATTTGTACTGATGCTAAACTGGATTTCCGGAGTATGTGCTAAGAGACTGAGTAAAGCAAGCGGAGAGAAGTAAGGGCACGAAATTTATAAAAATTGCAAAACGGATTTGTGAAAATAAAACATATGTTTTGCAGAGCTTATGAATAAAAAAACGGTATGCAAACAGTAGTAGGTTATCAGAAAAAGATCATCAAGAAAGGCAGTAAAGCAGCTGGCAGATATAAAGTATATAGCTGTCAAAGCTTTCACAAAAGGAGAATATGGGTAAAATAGATGTAAAAAACATGGATCTGTATTATGGCAGCTTCCATGCCTTAAAAAATATCAATCTGGATATCCCGGAGAAGAAAATCACCGCTTTTATCGGCCCTAGTGGCTGCGGAAAATCCACTTTACTGAAATCCTTAAACAGAATGAATGATCTGGTAGAAGGATGTAAAATCACAGGGGATATCCGTCTGGATGGAGAGGATATTTACGGAGATATCGATGTAAACCTGTTGAGAAAACGTGTGGGAATGGTTTTCCAGAAACCAAATCCTTTTCCAATGAGCATTTATGATAATATTGCATATGGACCTCGTACTCATGGAATTCATTCCAAGGAAAAACTGGACGATATCGTAGAGCGTGCTCTTCGAAATGCTTCTATCTGGGATGAGGTAAAAGACAGGTTGAAAAAGAGCGCCCTGGGTATGTCTGGCGGACAGCAGCAGAGACTTTGCATTGCAAGAGCTCTTGCAGTAGAGCCGGAGGTACTTCTTATGGATGAGCCTACCTCTGCACTTGATCCAATTTCAACATCCCACATTGAGGATCTGGCGTTGGAATTAAAAGACCGTTACACTATCGTGATCGTAACTCACAACATGCAGCAGGCAGCCCGTATTTCTGACAAGACTGCATTTTTCCTGCTGGGTGAGATTATTGAATATAACGATACTACAGAACTGTTTTCCAGACCACAGAACAAGAAAACAGAAGAGTATATTACAGGGAGGTTTGGTTGATATGAGAGATGTGTATACCGCAAAGCTCTTCAGGCTTTCAGATGAGGTCCTGGAAATGGGAAATCTGTGCGGTCAGGCCATCATGAAGACCTGTCAGCTTCTGGCAAGCGTGGAGGTCCGTGAGGCTGCCACAAAGGAGATTGGAAGAATTGAGAAGGAGATTGACGACAAAGAGCATAATATTGAGGCTCTGTGCATGCAGCTTCTTCTGAAACAGCAGCCGGTTGGTACTGATCTTCGTAAAATTTCCGCAGCACTTAAGATGGTAACAGATATGGAGCGAATCGGCGACCAGGCTACTGATATTGCGGAGATTCTGAACACAGGCAGCGTTCATATACCAGTAACAGCCATCCCGCTTCAGGAAATGGCAGATTATGCCATGCATATGGTAAATGACAGTGTTACCGCTTATGTAGAGGGAAAAAGTGACCTGGCAAAAAAGGTGATCAGCAGTGATGATATTCTGGATAATCTTTTCGATAAAGTAAGAAATGCGTTGGACCAGAACACCATGGACTTTTCCAGTGACGAGGTTCTTGATCTTCTGATGATCTCCAAATACTATGAGCGAATCGGCGACCACGCCACCAACATCGGAGAGTGGGCAGAGTTTTCTGTAGACGGAATTCACAGAAATGGAGACAGCATCAGCGATCTGTTTAATCCGGATTCCTTATAATAAGATTAGAGCGTGTTTGAAAAATCATTCCCACAATCTGCACGCCCCACTTTGCGGGAGCTTTCACCCGAATTCGGTTGCCGTAGCCCGCTACGGCGCCCTCATCCGAGCGAAATCTCCCACAAATTGTGACGCACATCTTGCAGAAAGCCTTTTTCAAACACGCTCTAGAACAAAGACAGGGGCAAACACGTTTTGCCTCTTTTTAGTAAGAAAAAGAACCTTGTCTGACTGGCTAAAAGCATCGTATCAGACAAGGCTCTATGTTTTTCAGGAGAGGAATTCTTTCTTTACTTTTATTTTATTCGTAATTTTTATGTTTTTTAAAGAAATCCTTTGTTTCCTTTACGACTACACCGCTTAAAGCAAGCAGCGCAATCAGGTTCGGGAAGGCCATCAAGGCATTGAAGATATCTGCAATGTTCCAGACAGCAGCAACAGTCATGTACGGTCCGAAGAAGACGCAGATGATATATAACCAGCGGTAAGTTTTTACTGCAGTCATGTTGCGGTTGAAAAGGTATTCCAGGCAGCGCTCACCGTAATAATCCCATCCGAGGATGGTTGTGAATGCGAAGAATACCAGGCACAGCATAAGAGCAAAGGAGGCAAACTGTGCAGGGAAGGGAAGCCCCTTCTGGAAAGCTGCAGTAGTAATCGCAACACCTTCAAGTCCTGTATTCCAGGTTTCGGTAATGACAATGGAAAGACCTGTCATGGTACAGATTACAATGGTATCAATAAAAGTACCGGTCATGGAAACAAGTCCCTGGCGAACCGGTTCCTTTGTCTGAGCGGCAGCTGCAGCAATAGGAGCGCTACCAAGACCAGACTCGTTTGAGAAAATACCGCGGGCAATACCTTTCTGCATTGCCACAACCATGGTTCCCATGGCACCGCCTGCAAGGGCACTTCCGTTGAAGGCTGTTTTTACAATTGTAGCGATGGCACCAGGAACTGCGGTAATATTTGTGATCACAATGATCAGTGCAAGTGCAACATAAAGAACCGCCATAAATGGAACGATGATCTGGGAAACTTTTGCAATACGCTGAATACCGCCAAGAACTACAAGTCCTACGCATAAGGTAAGAATCAAGCAGGCGATTACAGTTGCCCAGGAATATGTATTTCCAAAAAGGGAAACGGTGTGTACGGTATCCGGGTCAAAGAAGTTCTTTACTGCAGAAGCAATACCGTTTACCTGAGTAAAGGTACCAATTCCGAAAAGACCGACTCCGGCTCCAAAGAATGCAAAAATTTTCGCAAGCCATCTCCACTGTTTTCCCATACCATTCTCAATATAATAAAATGGTCCGCCAAGAACGTGTCCGTCCTTGTCGATGGTACGGTATTTGATGGCCAGAAGTCCTTCTGCATATTTGGTTGCCATTCCGAAGAATGCAGCAACGATCATCCAAAACAGGGCTCCGGGTCCGCCGGCAGCAATAGCAGTGGCAACACCTACGATGTTACCGGTTCCGATAGTTGCGGACAAAGCTGTGCAGAGCGCACCAAAGCTTGTGACTTCACCTTCGCCGCCTTCTTCATTTTTTACCATGAATTTCAGTGCTTTTCCCAGATGTCTTACCTGTAAAAAGCCTAACCGAACGGTTAAAAGGAATCCTGTGATCAGGATCAGAATGATTAACGGAAGTCCCCAGACTACTCCGTCAAACCAGGTGATAAAGTTGTTGATTTGTGTAAACATGTTCTCTTTCCTCCATCCTTTTGCCTGAGAGATTAACAGCATTACAAATGCTGCGTACACCTTCGGCGCTCTTCCATAAATTTTTTTGAAGAGACTCTCCTGAGTTACGAAAAACCTGCTTATACATTTTCTATAAAATGTACGAGCATGACGGTCATTCGTACCGTGTAGAAACACACTAACACACAGAATATCATATACGATCATAAATTTCAATGAAAATGTTAGAAAAATATTTTGTTTTGACAAGAAAAATATTTGCCTTTCCTTCATTGCAGCACAGGAGCGCGTTTGGAAAATCATTTCCGCAATCTGCTGGTATCATAAAATGAAACAGTTGACATGCATTTTCATATGTGCTATGCTTATGAAGATTTTGAAAGACAAAGAAAGAGTCTTTTCAAAGCAATTATTTTGGATCACTCCATTTGGGGTTAAGGCCATACGGACAGCCGGGTCCACTGCCGCTGATGGTAACTTTGGTTGCCTTATTGATTGAGTTAGAAGCTCAAATTTTATAAGTTGGTTCCTTTGATAACCACTATGCGCCTGATGCGCAGACTTGTGAAACGGTCAATAAGAGTAGTAAAAGTATGATTGCTATATAGACTCTGACATATATCATCCGGATTTCTATTTTATGTAAATACGAGGATTCCTGTATTTATTATAAGTCAATGGAGATAGAATCGGGAAGAATGATCCAAGCAGGTTTGCGGTTTTGAGGCAGCCTGCTTTTTTTGTGTAATAGAAAATCCCGTTGGAATTTCCTATTATATAAAAAGCCCTGCCGGGCAGGATTCCACTGCAGTGGAAGAGCAGATGGCGCTGGAGACGCCCCTTTGCAGGCGGAGAATCCTGCAAACAGGATTCTTTATACAGACAAAGGAACTGGAAATGGAGACACAATGAACAGAACTCGTTTTAAACTGGACCAGAATCGTGCACCAATTCACGAGGCTCTGGAAAATTTCCGGCGCATGAGGGTGGTACCCTTCGATGTGCCAGGACATAAAAGAGGAAGAGGAAATCCGGAGCTTACTGAGTTTCTGGGGCAGAAATGTGTAGGCGTGGATGTAAACAGCATGAAGCCGCTTGATAATCTCTGTCATCCTGTATCTGTGATCCGGGAGGCAGAAGAACTGGCAGCTGATGCCTTTGGAGCAGCTCACGCCTTTCTCATGGTTGGCGGAACTACAAGCTCTGTACAGACCATGGTGTTAACTGCCTGTAAGAGGGGGGACGAGATCATTCTTCCCCGCAATGTTCACAGAAGCGTGCTGAATGCGCTGGTTCTGTGCGGAGCAATTCCGGTTTATGTGAATCCGGAAGTAGATCAGAGACTCGGAATCTCTCTTGGAATGCGCCGTGAGCAGGTGGCAAAGGCAATTAAGGAGCATCCCAATGCAGTAGCTGTGTTGGTAAACAATCCTACCTATTATGGAATTTGCAGTGATCTTCGTGCAATTGTGCGGATGGCTCATGAAGCAGGAATGCTGTGTCTGGCAGATGAAGCCCATGGGACTCATTTTTATTTTGGAGGAGGCCTGCCGGTTTCGGCAATGGCAGCTGGTGCAGATATGGCATCTGTATCCATGCATAAAAGCGGCGGAAGCCTGACCCAGTCCAGCCTTCTTCTGACTGGACCTGGCGTCCATGCCGGCTATGTCCGTCAGATCATCAACCTGACCCAGACTACTTCCGGAAGCTATCTTCTGATGTCAAGTCTTGACATTTCCCGGCGGAATCTTGCACAGCGCGGACGTCAGATTTTCCATCAGGTAGCAGATATGGCAGAATATGCAAGGGAAGAGATTAACGCCATTGGCGGCTATTACGCATTTGGAAAAGAACTGGTGAATGGAGATTCGGTTTTTGATTTTGACATTACGAAATTAAGTGTACATACTCTGGATATCGGACTTGCAGGAATTGAGGTTTACGACATTCTGAGAGATGAGTATGATATTCAGATCGAATTTGGTGATATCGGAAATATTCTGGCTTATCTGTCAATTGGAGACCGTGCCCAGGAAGTAGAGCGGTTGGTAAGCGCCCTTGCGGAGATCCGCAGGCGTTTTCAGAAGGATAAATCAGGATTGCTGGATCAGGAATATATTGATCCCCAGGTAGTAACAAGCCCTCAGGAAGCTTTTTATGCAGAAAAATGCAGCCTTCCTCTCAGGGAAACGGAAGGAAAGGTATGCAGTGAATTTGTAATGTGTTATCCTCCGGGAATCCCAATTCTGGCTCCAGGGGAACGGATCACCCCGGAAATCCTGGATTACATTGAATATGCCAAGGCAAAAGGATGCAACATGACAGGTCCGGAAGATCCGGATATATTACGGTTAAATGTGCTGGAGCATGTCTAAAAAAGGCTGTCTGCAAATTGTGACACACATCTTGCGGGAATAATTTTAAAACACACTCTGGCAGGGAGGTAAAGAAAATGGAAATGTGGTTTTCGGAATTTCATACACCGGATGTGAAGCATAGTATCCGGGTAAACCGTCAGCTCTACTCAAAGCAGAGCGACTATCAGCGAATTGATATTTTTGAGACACCGGAATTTGGCAGGGTTCTTACACTGGACGGAAATGTAATGCTCACGGAACGTGACGAATTTATTTATGACGAAATGATTACCCATGTACCTATGGCTGTCCATAAAGAAGCCAAGGATATTCTTGTGATCGGAGCAGGAGATGGCGGAGTTGTACGTGAACTGACCAGATATGATCGTGTCCGCCATATTGATCTGGTAGAGATGGATCCCATGGTAGTGGAAGCCTGCCGTGCCTATCTTCCGGGAAATGCCTGCAGGCTTGATGACAGGAGAGTGCATCTTCATTATGAAAATGCATTGAAATTTATCCGACGTTGTGAAAATAAATATGACCTTATCATCGTGGATTCTTCCGATCCTTTTGGTCCTTCGGAAGGCTTGTTTACCCGAGAATTTTATGGAAACTGTTATAATGCGCTGAAAGAGGATGGAATCATGGTCAATCAGCAGGGAAGTCCTTTTTATTCTGAGGACGCCCATGCCATGCAGCGCAGTCACAAAAGAATTGCCAGTACGTTCCAGATCAGTCGTGTTTACCAGGCACATATTCCTACCTTTGCTGCCGGTTACTGGCTGTTTGGTTTTGCAAGCAAAAAGTACCATCCGGTGGATGATCTGGATCCGGAGGCATGGAACGCCCTGAATCTTCGCACCCGTTACTATACCACAAGGCTTCACAGAGGTGCATTTTATCTTCCGGCTTTTCTGGAGGAAATGCTTCAGGAGGTGGAGGACTGATTTATGATTTTACCAAATATTGAGAATTTTATCGGCTGTGACAGCAACTTTGAGGAAGCTGGGATTGTTCTTTACGGAGCGCCCTTTGATTCTACCACAAGCTTTCGACCTGGAGCCAGGTTCGGCCCTTCTGCCATTCGTCATGAAAGCTTTGGACTGGAAACCTACAGCCCTTATCAGGACCGCGACCTTACAGATATTCAGGTATTTGACAGTGGAGATCTGGAGCTTTGCTTCGGCAGCAGTGAAATGGCACTTGCTGATATACAGAATCGTGCCTGGGAAATTCTGGAAGCAGGAAAGATACCCTTGCTTTTAGGCGGCGAGCATCTGGTGACACTGGCGGCTGTAAGAGCCACAGCCAGAAAGTATCCAGGGCTTCATATTATTCATTTTGATGCCCACGCAGATTTGAGGGATGATTATCTTGGTGCCCGTTTAAGCCATGCGTGTGTCATTCGCAGATGCCATGATATACTGGGAGATGGACGGATTCATCAGTTTTGTATCCGAAGTGGGGAAAGAGAAGAATTCCGGTTTGCAAAGGAGCATACAGATTTTCATCCCTTTACCTTTGAAGGCTTGGAAGAGACCATACAGGAGTTGGACAAGGAGCAGGTTCCGGTATATTTTACCATTGATCTGGATTGCCTGGATCCATCCGTATTTCCGGGAACTGGTACACCGGAGGCGGGAGGCGTAAGCTTCCTTGAGCTTCTTGCGGCTATCCGGAAGGTATCAGAATTAAATATTGTGGGAGCAGATGTCAATGAGCTGGCACCTATGCTGGATCCAAGCGGTGTTTCCACAGCCACAGCATGCAAGGTGGTCAGGGAACTGCTGCTGGCAGTGGCGAAATAAAAATAGCTGCGATAGTGAAATATAAAATAAGGAGATAAAAAATATGAGCAGAGTACTTGTAATCGGCTGCGGCGGAGTAGCCAGTGTAGCAATCCAGAAATGCTGTCAGGCAGATGAGGTATTTACAGAACTGTGTATTGCAAGCAGGACAAAAGAAAAATGTGATGCCCTTGCCCGGAAGCTGGAGGGAAAAACAAAAACAGTTGTTACCACAGCAAAGGTAGATGCAGATGATGTAAACCAGCTGATCCAGCTGATCAATAGTTACAAACCGGATCTGGTAATGAACATTGCACTTCCATACCAGGATCTGACAATTATGGATGCCTGTCTGGCATGTGGCGTAAACTATATGGATACGGCAAATTATGAGCCCGAAGATACCGATGATCCGGAATGGCGGGCTATTTATGAAAAACGCTGTAAGGAAGCTGGATTTTCCGCATATTTTGATTATTCCTGGCAGTGGGCATACCGGAAGAAATTTGAAGAGGCAGGACTTACTGCACTCCTTGGCTGCGGCTTTGACCCTGGCGTTACACAGGCATACTGTGCATATGCATTAAAGCATGAGTTTGACCAGATTGATACCATTGATATTCTGGACTGCAACGGAGGAGACCACGGATATGCGTTTGCAACCAACTTTAACCCGGAGATCAACCTTCGTGAGGTAAGCGCTCCTGGAAGCTACTGGGAGAATGGACATTGGGTGGAAATTCCTCCGATGGCCATCAAGCGGGAATATGATTTTGACCAGGTCGGCGATAAGGATATGTATCTTCTTCATCACGAGGAAATTGAGTCCCTTGCCCAGACAATTCCGGGAGTAAAGAGAATTCGTTTCTTTATGACATTTGGACAGAGCTACCTGGATCACATGCGCTGCCTGGAGGATGTGGGAATGCTTTCCACTACCCCGATCAGCTATAACGGACAGGAAATTGTTCCCATCCAGTTTTTGAAGGCGCTTCTTCCGGATCCGGCAAGCCTTGGTCCTCGTACCAAAGGTAAAACCAATATTGGCTGTATTTTCACCGGAGTAAAGGATGGAAAAGAGAAAACCTACTATATTTATAATATTTGTGACCATCAGGAATGCTATAAGGAGGTTGGAAGCCAGGCAATCAGTTACACGACAGGCGTTCCGGCCATGTGTGGGGCATTAATGATGCTTACTGGAAAATGGATTCGTCCAGGAGTGTATACAGTAGAAGAATTTGACCCGGATCCGTTCCTGGAGGCACTTGACAAATACGGACTTCCACGCAGTGAAAATCATAATCCGGAGCTGGTTGATTAATGGAAAAAACAGATACAAGACCACCTTTTGCAGCATCCGGTGGAGTTATTCCGCCGGAATTCCGGAAAATCAAGACGCCTTGTTATGTTCTTGACGAAACAGCGCTTATAAAAAATGCAGAATTAATGGGAAAGATTGCCGAAAGAACTGGATGTAAAATGCTCCTGGCGCAGAAGGCTTTCAGCAATTATGACTGCTATCACCTTCTGGAGCCTTATCTGGCTGGAACAGAAGCAAGTGGACTGTACGAAGCAAGGCTTGGCGCCCAGGAGATGCCAGGAAAAGAGGTACATGTATTTTGTGCCGGATACCGTGAGGATGAATTTGAAGAACTGCTTTGCTTTGCAGATCATATAGTGTTTAACTCACCCTCCCAGCTTCTCCGTTTTGGAAAAAGAGCGAAGCAGGCCGGAAAAAGCGTAGGGCTCAGGATCAATCCGGAATGCTCTACCCAGGAGGGACATGAAATTTATGATCCCTGTGCCCCGGGCAGTCGTATGGGTACCACGAGAGCACAGTGGGAGGCTGCTGTGAAAATGTATCCGGATCTGACCGGATTATTGGATGGTATTCACTTTCACACCCTTTGCGAGCAGGATTCCTCTGATCTGGAAACCACTCTTGCAGCGGTGAAGGTGAAATTCGGAGATCTGATTTCTCAGGTAAAATGGCTGAATCTGGGAGGAGGACATCATATTACAAGATCAGGTTATGATATTGCACGGCTTGAAAAGTGCATTGAGGCGGCAAAGGAAGAATGGAAGGTGGATATTTACCTGGAGCCTGGAGAGGCGTGGGCTTTAAATGCCGGATTCTTTCTGACAACCGTGCTGGATGTGCTGCAAAATGGTGATACCCGGCTTGCAATTTTGGACGGAAGTGCTGCATGTCATATGCCAGACGTTCTGGAAATGCCTTACCGTCCTCCCCTTCTTGGAGCAGGGGAGCCAGGAGAGAATGCCGTTACAGTCCGTCTTGGAGGACCAACCTGCCTGTCCGGGGATGTTATAGGAGATTACAGCTTCCAAAAGCCTTTGGAATACGGAGAGCTTCTCATGTTTGGCGATATGGCCATATATACAACCTGCAAAAACAATACCTTTAACGGAATGCCCCTACCTGATATCTGGCTGCGGCATGGTGATAAAACCATGGAACGTCTGACTGATTTCGGCTACGAGGATTTTAAAGGCAGACTTGGACATCGCAGATGATCATAAAAAATCTGTTTGACTTTTTGAAAAACAGGCAATATAATTAAATCAAACGAGTAGCAGGTAAGCGTAAATCCAGTTTACAAGCTGCTCGTTTTTTATTTTACTAAAATTGAATATCGCCATGAAAAAGTGTGTAGCCTGTCAGCGTAAGTCCAGCTTATATGACAGGGTGTGCGCTTTTTTTTGTGCAGAAAAAGAGAGGAGTTAAAATAAAATGGCGGAAAGCAACAAAATGAAGGAGATGCCGGTGAATAAGCTGATGGTCCAGATGGGAATTCCGATGATCTTATCCATGGCATTGCAGGCAGTCTATAACATTGCAGACAGCGCATTTGTAGGAAATATGAGAGTGGGCAGTGAAGCAGCACTAAATGCACTGACTTTGGTATTCCCGGTTCAGATGCTTATGGTGGCAGTAGGAATTGGAACAGGTGTAGGAACCAATGCACTTCTTGCAAGGACACTGGGACAGGGAAACCGTAAAAAAGCTGCAAAGGTAGCAGGAAACAGTCTGTTCCTGGGTGTGATCATTTATGTGGTTTGTTTATTATTTGGCATCTTTGGAGTGAGAGCATATATTTCATCTCAGACAGTAGATGCAGAAGTATTTGAGATGGGAGTCAGTTATCTGCGGATATGTTGTGTGATTTCTTTTGGAATCATCTTCTTTTCCTTATTTGAAAAGCTGTTACAGGCTACAGGACGCTCTCTTTATTCCACAATCGGTCAGGTAGTTGGAGCAGTTGTAAATATTATCCTTGATCCGATCATGATCTATGGGATTGGACCTTGCCCGGAAATGGGAGTGAAAGGTGCAGCCTACGCAACTGTAATTGGACAGGTAGCATCCGCAGTATTACTGCTTATCTTTCATATCAAATTAGATAAGGAATTTGAGCATGGGGCAAAATACATGAAGCCGGATGGCAGAATTATCAAGGAAATCTATGCGATCGGACTTCCGGCGATTATCGCTCAGGCGCTGATGTCTATTATGGTTTATGTGATGAATCTGATCCTGAAGTTCAATCCGTCAGCACAGACAGCTTATGGATTGTTCTATAAAGTTCAGCAGTTTGTTCTCTTCCTTGCATTTGGTCTGCGAGATGCAATCACTCCGATCATTGCATTTGCTTATGGAATGAGAAGCAAAAAGAGAATCCAGGATGGAATCAAATATGGTCTGATCTACACTATTGCATTAATGATTATTGGAATTGCAATTACGGAGATTTTCCCTGGAGCATTTGCAACGCTGTTTAATGCAGGACAGTCAAGAGAATATTTTATCGGCGCGATGAGAGTGATCTCGGTAAGTTTCCTGTTTGCCGGAATCAATGTTGCTTATCAGGGCATTTACCAGGCACTGGACGGTGGTGTGGAATCATTGGTTATTTCACTTTTGAGACAGCTTATTATCATCCTGCCGTTGGCAGGAATCTTTTCCCTGTTTGTGAGAAATGGTCAGGTGGGCGTTTCCTTGATCTGGTGGGCATTTCCGATTACAGAAGTAATTGCATGTCTGGTAGGATATGTATTTTTAAAAAGAATCAGAAAAAATAAAGTTGATGCTTTGCGTTAAGGAGGAACTGGAAATGGCAAAAAGAATTATTACAATCAGCAGAGAATTTGGAAGCGGTGGACGTTTTATCGGAGAAGAAGTCGCGAAGAAGCTGGGAATTGCTTATTACGATAAAAATGTTATTAATGAAATTGCAGAAAAGTCCGGATTATCGCCAGAATACATTCAGGAAAATGCAGAATTATCTCCGAAAAAAGGGATGTTTGCATATGCACTTGCCGGACGTGACATCACAGGAAGATCTGTGGAGGATATGGTATATGAGGCGCAGAGAAAAGTTATTTTAGAACTAGCCGAGAAGGTCCCTTGCGTGATCATTGGAAGAAATGCGGACTATATCCTGAAAGACCGTGATGATGTGCTGAATGTATTTATTCATGGAAATATGCCGGAGAAAACACAGCGGATCATTCGATTATATAATGTAGATGAGAAAAAAGCTGTGAAAATGATGGCCGACACAGATAAAAGACGTATGACAAATTATAACTTTTACACGGAGCAGAAATGGGGAAAGGCCAGTAATTATACGTTGTGCCTGAACAGTTCACAGCTTGGATATGACAGATGTGAGAAGATCATTATGGAATGTATTAAATAACAGGAGGTGTATACTGTTTACTACAAATTGCTGTTGGTTCCAGGGCAGGAATATTAGACGAAATAGTCAGTGAGGTTTCTATGGCGATTTCTATTTTTCGCTATGGATGGAAAAATATGGATTGTTCTGAATGTGAGACATAATGACAAAATCTGCTTGATAAACCAGATAAAGGTGATATACTGGATGCATAAGAAAAGAAACCGTGTGGAATTACAGTTTTGTTTTCACACGGTTTTTTAGAAGATATGAGTTAGATAATACTAACACTGGCGACTTACTTGAAAAAGAGGGCAGATTTTTATGAAAATATTGATTTATGGAAAATGAATATTTGGGGTTTCCTGTCTTTACAAATTCTAATGGTTATGTGAAAAAATTGAAGACATGTGAATGTAAGGCGAAAACAGCACAGTGATTGGAGGAAAAAGCATGAGAAACGAAGAATACAAAAGGTTGTCGATTGCTGAATTTACAAAAGCAGCAGGAAGATATGAAAGTAACCATGCGGGTATATACGAAATGTGTAAGAAGGATTATCCAGATATTCTGGCGGAGCTGGAGAAAGAGTCGTTTAGAGAATTGTTGGATGCAGGCTGTGGTCCGGCTCCAATGATTTCTTTATTATCAGAAAAATATCCAGACAGGCATTATACCGGGTTGGATCTGACTCCTGCGATGATCGAACAGGCAAAAAAGAAAGAGATTCCAAATGCAACATTTGTTGTGGGAGACTGTGAGAATTTTCCTTTTGAAAATGATTCATTTGATGCAATTATTTGTTCTATGAGTTTCCATCATTATCCGGATCCACAGGCATTTTTTGACAGTGTAAAAAGATGCCTTCGCCCAAATGGGAGATTGATTCTGCGTGATGTGACCAGTGACAATAAAGTATTGGTATGGCTGATGAATACACTGGAAATGCCTTTGGCAAATATATGTGGACATGGAGATGTCCGGGTTCCAACAAGAGATGTGGTCATGAAATGCTGTAGGAAAGCAGGATTAAAAGTAGAAAAATTTGAAATCCGTAAAGGTATGAGGATGCATTGCGTTGTAAGAAAACAATAGAAGAAGGCGATAGACAATGAAAAAAAAGTGAATGTGACAGGTGTGCCGGAAACGATGGTACAGACTTTGTATGCAAGAGCAAAAGAAACAAAAAAGCAAAATGCCAAAATCAAGGATAAGATTGCAGTAGAACTTGTGGAGAAGCTGGACTATAACTTTTCCAAAGCAGATAAGGATAAAGCCATGAATTATGGCGTAATTGCGAGAACAATCGTATTAGACCGGATGGTTAAGCAATATCTGGAGAAGCATGCAAATACAGTTGTTATAAATATTGCATGTGGACTGGATACCAGATGTTATCGGATGGAGAGAAAATATCTGCACTGGTACAATGTGGATCTGTCAGAAACGATGAAGATAAGGAGTCAGTTCCTTACCGAAACTGGTCCGGTATATCAGATTGCAAAGTCTGCAATGGATGAATCCTATGTAGATGATATCGATTATCATGGTGAGAATGTTCTGGTAATAATCGAAGGTCTTACAATGTATTTGTGTGAAAAGGATATTAGAAAAATGTTTTCTATTATTGAGAAATCATTCCAGAAGGTAACCGTAATGGTTGAAACCATGTCCCCTTTTGTTGTAAAACATGTGAAAGAAAAATCTATAGAGAGGAGCAATGCAAAATTCACATGGGGAGTTAAGAATGGAAAGGAACTGCAAAGAATCATACCGGCATTTTCTGTTCGACAGGAAGTCAGTCTGATTGAAGGAATGAAAGAGCTTATGCCGATTTATCATGTGATAGGAAAGTTTCCAATCGTTCGGAACATCTCAAATAAAATAATAGTTATGGAGAAACGTGGCTGATATTATACAAGCAGGAGCTGATATAGATGATGAAAAGACATTTTGATGTGGAATCAGATGGATTTTATGGTGCATACTGGAAATGCAAAACAGGTTCAGACTGTGCAATGATTGCAATGATCGGAGATGATCCGGAGGATTATCTGGCGCGTACATCCGTGAAATGGCTATATAAACTCGGTGTGAATGTGATGACAATGTCACCTGGGAAAAAGGATTATGGACATCATAATTATCCATTGGAACGTATAGAGAAAGCAATCAATTGGTTAAAAGCACATGGTGATCAGAAGATAGGAATTGTCGGGGCATCTACTACAGGAACACTTGCCTTAACTGCCGCTTCTTATTTTGAAGATATTACATTGACGATCGGTCTGACACCGAGTGACTTTGTCTGGCAGGGATTTATGCAGGGCAAAAAGGATGGCTGTAAGGAATGGCCGATAGAGGGAGAATCTCTTTTTTCGTATAAAGGAGAACCACTTCCGTACATGCCTTTTTGCTATAAACATCCGGATTACTGGCATGTGATTGAAAAAGAAACAAAGCGAACCGGTGATATGATTAATTCAAGAAAACTGTTTGACGATTCGGAAAAGGTTCATCCAATCCAAGAAGACGAGATGATCAAGATTGAAAAGATCAATGGAGCATTATTGCTGATTGGTGCGGAAGATGATGTGTTGTGGGATACTGCAAAATACATCCGCCGAATGAAGCAGCGTATAAAAGAACATCCGCATACATGCAGATTAGAGTCTGTAATTTATGAGCATGGAACCCATTTTGTTTTTCCGGAGAGCATGCTAAAGACAATGCTTCCGGTTGGTTCCGGACTCTTTGTGAAACTGGCATTTCAGGCAGCAAGAAAACATCCGAAAGAATGTCGCAGAGCACGTCTGGATATTGATCAGCGGGTGAGAAATGCTGTTGCAAAATGGAAGAGAGTAGATAGATCTTTTGAAAGTGGATAAAGCAGCTAGAGAACGGGAAAAAGTGATCTTGAAACAGTTAGAAGAAAAAGAACCACTGCCGGATAAAGAGAAAGATCAGATGGCATGGGTAAGAGCAGTCAACTAGCACAGAGCGATTGCAGAAGAGATTATTCTCAAGGAATTGATTTATGTAGTAAGAAACAAACAAGTTATGGTGGATAGTGATCTGGCAATGCTTTATCAAGTAGAAACAAAAGCTTTAAATCGTGCAGTAAAAAGAAATATAAAACGATTTCCAGAAGATTTTTGTTTTCAGCTTACAACAGAAGAAACAGAATCTTTGAAGTGCCAATCTGGCACCTCAAAAATACAAGAGCCAGAAAAAAAGGATGGACGAGGTGGCAGACGTACGCTACCGTATGTATTTACAGAGCAGGGAATATCCATGCTGGCCAGTGTATTGCATAGCGAGGTGGCAATTAATGTAAGCATAGGTATTATGCGTGCATTTGTAGAAATGCGACGGTTTATAGCCAACAATGCACTTTTGTTTGAAAGGATTAGTAACGTTGAGCTAAAACAACTGGAATATCAGAAAAAGACAGATGAAAAGCTGGAGCAAATTTTTGAGTACATATCAGATCATGAGGAGTCTAATCAAAAGATATTTTTTGATGGTCAGATATATGATGCGTTCAGTTTACTAATAGGACTGATTCAGAAGGCAGAAACGGAAATTGTTCTGGTAGATGGATATGTGGATGTAGGAACATTAAATATTTTGTCAAAGAAGAAAGAAAATGTGGCGGTGACAGTTTATACACTGCAACGGACAAAATTATCTCAAACAGATGTAGATAACTTTAATGTACAGTATCCTAAACTGGATGTGAAGTACACAAGAGCATTTCATGATCGATTTTTAATTCTTGATAAAACGAAAGCATATCATGTTGGTGCGTCTTTGAAGGATGCAGGTAAAAAATGTTTTGGAATTAATCTGATTGAAGATGCAGGTATTGTAAGGGATATTTTACAGAGAGTGGAATTAGAAACAGAAGAATAGAAAAGTAAGTTATGCAGAAAGGCGTGAGTCATAAGAATATGGCTTGCGTCTTTTTCTGTCTGGAAAGGAAGTGGGGAGAATGGCACAGATTTTTCGTGTAGAGAGAACTAAGAATTTTACGGTAATGAGTAATCATCATTTCAAGAATAAGAATCTGACATTGAAAGCGAAAGGGCTATTATCGCTGATGTTAAGTTTGCCAGAGCTATTCTTCGAGAATCACGAAATGCAAGACGAAATTCGGAAATTAAACGACGAAATTCATCGTTTGACAACCGAACTGTCCGAAACGCAGAAGCTGAATCAATTGCTTCAGAAGAACAACGACGATTTGAGGAACAGAAACGGTTTGAAGAGCAGGAGCGAGCAAGAGCTGCTCGAAGAAGAAATAAAAGACGTTCGGGACCAGAACTCTAAATTGCAGATACAGGTGAATAAATCATCTGTGCAAGCTGTTGATGAGGCATATAGAAAACAAAAAGGAGCAGAAAAACAATTACAGTCATTAAAGTATCAGGCGGAACAGAATAGAAAGACAGCTGAGAAGGAAGTGCAAAAATTGAAAAAAGGATAAGATTGCAATCAGAGAAAATAAACGAGATAAAATTTTTCTGTGGAATCGGATATATAGTGGCACGTGTACTTTCAGCTTGTCTTATTAAGATGTGCTTCGTGTGATTTTAAATGCGATATTTCAGAATTGAATTACGATTTTTGATAGATTAGATTGTTTGAAACGCATTTTTATGATATGATGATAAATACCATGTGAACAGATATTTCAAGCAAATAAGATTGAGGTGAAAAAATGGCAGTTAGTTACAAGAAATTGTGGAAATTGTTAATTGATAAAGAAATGATGAAGAAAGATTTGCGTGCAATGACAGGAGTTAGTACAACAACGATGTCTCGATTATCAAAAGATGAAAATGTAAGTACAGAGATTCTGTCAAAGATATGTTCTGCTTTGAATTGTGATGTTGGAGACATCATGGAATTTGTTCCCGATAAAAAAGAGAAACAGTAAGGAGGTACGGGAACATGGATCATTCTTATCCTTATATTGCGTCTTTGACCAGAGAGCCGTTCCTTTTCTACGAAATGCGTTCTACCGCAAAGCTAATGGTAGAAGGAAATTCTGATGATGCAATTGTTAAAGAAATTGTAGAGCAGAATCTTTTTCAGTATCCAACTGAAAAATCTATTACACGCATGGCGAAAGCCTGCATCAAACGGCTTCATGTACTAGAAGATGATTCACTGGTTGCTGCGATTGCGTCACAGCCAACGGATGTAGCAAAACAGATTTGTCTTTATGCATTGATGAAGCAGAGCCGACTGGTTTGGGAATTTATGCTGACCGTCATTGGCGAGAAGTACAGATTAAGGGACACGTTTTTTGGTAAGATAGATTTGAATACATTTTTTATGCGTTTACAGGAGCAGAATGATACCGTAGCTTCCTGGAGCGATAGTACGATAACAAAGTTAAAACAGATTATTGCCAGAGTGCTTGTCGAAACAGAATATCTCGACAACCTCAAGGCAGATCATTTGAATCCAGTATGGCTGCATCCTATTTTGGAGAATGCCATCAGAAGCAATGGCGACACGGCGGTACTGCCGGCGTTTAATTGCTTTGTGTAGGAGGTAACCCGATGAGTGAAATAAAAGAGCGCCTGGACAAAGTTCGGGCATTGATTCAGGAGCCGGAGTTCCTGGAAGGCAAGGGACTCAGCAATGAGGTGAATATCAGAATCTTCTGTTATGAACCGGAGAACGAAATGGTTGTCCGCCATTTTGTAAATCAGCTGGAAACCGATCAGTCCTTAGATTGCCATTTGATTGTTTGTAATTTATATAAAATATTTCTTTCTATCTGCGATGATATGGACATCACAGATGCGATTCCGGATATGGAAGAAGCTGACGGAAGTGCTTATCTTCTGGAGCAGCTTAACTCCGCAATCGGCAATGGAGAGTTCATTGATAAAATCCAGTATGAGCCACACGAACCGGGTGATGTGCTAATGCTGACAGGTGTGGGCGAGGTGTTCCCGTTTATGAGAATCCATACGTTACTGGAAGCTTTGCAACCGTATTTTTTCGATGTTCCGATTTTGGTTATGTATCCGGGTGAGTTTGATGGTCGTCATGTAAAATTGTTCAATCGTTTGACACCAAATGATTATTACCGGGCATTCAATGTCATAGATTAAGGGGGATAAAGCCATGATGATTCGAGATATGTTTGCGGATGACATTAACCGCAAAATCAATGGTGTAATTAAAGTAGATCAGGCTGCTGATGATGTAATCGAGCAGGAGTTAAATGAATATGTCATTACCAGAGAATTGAAGAAACATTTCATTACGTTCTTCAATTATTACGGTGATGCTTTCGACCAGCCGACCGCTGATATGGGTGTTTGGATTTCTGGTTTCTTTGGAAGTGGTAAATCTCACTTTTTGAAAATGCTTTCCTACCTTTTGGAAAATAAAGAGGTAAAAGGTATCCGCAGTGTGGAACGTTTCCGTAAAAAATTTGAGGATGACCCGGCAACCTTTATGCTGATCGACCGTGCCACGAAGGGACAGACGGAAACCATTCTTTTCAACATTGATATTGAAGGCTTCAGCAATAAAGACAAGACTGCCGTACTTCGTGTATTTGCAAAGATGTTCTACAACCATTTGGGATTTTACGGTGAGAATCTGAAAGTTGCCATGATGGAGCGTTATATTGACCAGCAGGGAAAAACTGAGGAGTTTCGCAGAGTTTTTGAAGAAAAGAAAGGCAAGCCTTGGCTTGAAATGCGCCGTGCCTTTGCTTTCAATGGCAAGTTCATCATCCCGACGTTGATGGAAGTTCTGGATATGAGTGAGGACGATGCTAAGGCGTGGTTTAATGATAAAACCGCAACAGAAATTTCGATTGCACAGCTTGTGGAAGATATGAAAGCCTATGTAGATACCAAGCCTGCCAACTTCCGTCTGCTGTTTATGATTGACGAGGTTGGTCAGTATGTTGGTACGGATACCGATATGCTTTTGAACCTCCAGTCTCTGACTGAAAAAATCGGAAGTGAGTGCGATGGTAAGATTTGGGTGATCTGCACCGGACAGGAAGCCATTGATGAAATCATCAAAGTTCGTGCGGATGAGTTCTCCCGTATCCAGGCTCGTTTCAAAACAAGACTGAGCTTATCTTCTTCCTCCGTGGATGAAGTTATCCAGAAGCGTATCTTAAAAAAGAAGCTGGAAGCAACGAAAGACCTGGAAGGTGTTTATGAGCAGAATGATTCTGTTTTGCGTAACTTGTTCAGTTTTAGCGGCTCTATTCTGGATATTAAAGGTTATTCCGGACCGAGAGAATTTACAGAGAACTTCCCATTCGTGCCGTATCAGTTCATCATCATGCAGAAAGTATTTGCTGAAATCCGCAAGCACGGAAATTCCGGTAAGCACCTGTCTGGTGGTGAGCGTTCCATGCTCTCCGGTTTCCAGGAAGCTGCACAGAAAATTCAGGATAAGGATGAATACGCACTTGTTCCATTCTTCCGTTTTTACGATACAGTACATACTTTCCTGGACGGTTCTATTCGCCGAGTGATCGAGCGTTGCCAGAAAGCTGCTGACAACGGGGACGGTATCGAACAGCAGGATGTAGATGTACTGAAACTTCTGTACCTGATTCGATATATTGATGATATTCCTTCCAATCTGGACAATATTGTTATCCTTATGGCAGACGATATTCGTGTAGATAAGATTGTTATGCGTGAAGCTGTACGCGGATGCCTTGATCGTCTGATGAGCCAGAACTATATCGGCAGAACCGGAGACACTTATAACTTTCTGACTGATGAAGAACAGGACATTCAGCGTGAAATCCGGGATACCAACGTGGATACCGCTTCTATTGTGGAGCGTATCGCTCAGATGATTTACGGTGACATTTTCACAACTAAGAAGTTTCGTCATGGAAAATATGACTTTGCTTTCGATCAGATGGTTGACGGCATTACCGTTGGAGTGGCAACAGGTGGTATGCGTCTGCGTTTCCTGACCGTTGCTACCGATGCTATTGAAAAAACTGATTACCGTCTGATGGCAGAGTCAAAAGGAAACGAAGCAATCGTGGTTCTGGCTGATACGCCTTACTATGAATCTCTGGAATCTGCTATGAAGATTCGTAAGTATGTAAAGCAGAGAAATGTAAGCCAGCTTCCAAAAACTGTGCAGAAAATCATCAGTGACCAACAGGACGAAGCCGGAAAATATGAGCTGAGTGCAATGACCGAATTGCAAAATGCCATTGAAAGGGCGCAGTTCTATGTAGACGGCGAACATCTGGAAATTAAAGCCGGAAATGCCAAAAGCAAAATTGACCAGTCTCTTGAATATCTGGTTGCTCATGTATATAGCAAGCTCGACCTGATTACAGATAATGCAGGAAGTGACGCAGATATTATTGCAATTCTGACAGGTGCGGTAACGGCACTTCCGGGCATGGAGCCAAACCGTGATGCTGCTTCTGCTATGGAAGAATATCTGGAAATGCAGGATGCGAAAAAACTGCCGACATCTATGGCGGACGTACAAAGCAAATATAGTGCAATTCCGTATGGATGGAAAGAAATTGATATTGCTGCGGTTACGGCACAGCTGATTTATTCCCAGAAAGTAACCATCAAGTATGCAGGCAATACCATTCAGCCAGATAACCCGAAATTGCCAGATATGCTCCGCAAAAAGAGTGAGATCGGCAAGACTTCCATCAGCAAGCGTAAAACCATTTCTGCTACGATGATGCGTGATGTAAAAGCGATGCTCCGAGAGTATTTCGATATCATGGATGTACCGGATGATGAAGATGGTCTGATTCGCTTTGTGACTGAGAAATTCAGTGAACAGCGTGATTACTATGCTTCTTTGGATGCCCGTTATGATGGACATAAATACCCGGATCGTGCATTGGTACAGGAAGCCATTCATCTGATGGATGATGTACTTTCTCAGAAGAAAGACAATATTGCCCTGATTGAGCGTGTCCTGAAAAAAGAGGATGCTCTCTTTGATAATAAAGAAGTCATGAGCAACGGCATTGAAAACTTCTTCAAAACTCAGGTGACAGTATTCGACCAGGCAGTACAGTTTGAAAAATCTCTGCATGATGACCTTGAACGTATTGCAGAAAATGAAGAAGCACACAAGGCACTGAATACCATCCGTTTGATTACTATGGTTCAGACCGGAAGCAAGTTCAACTATACCCGGATTCGTGAACTGAATCCGTTGATGGATACGGTTCGTACCGCCCATGATAAGATGCTGGAAGAAAAACGTGCCGAGGTTCTGGAAACAGTTCGTCAGTGTATGGAAGCAACCCACACTGCCGCAAACGGCGATTCCAAGGCATCCCATCTGATTGAAAAATCAGACCGGTATTTCAGCCAGTGCAAGGAGAAAATTGCAGAATTAAAGAGTCTTGCCCTTCTGGATGCTATGTTCTTGCCGATGTGTCAGTACAAGGATGATACAGTCGGTAATATTGAATCTGTTTTGGCTCCGCCTACACCGAAGCCGCCAGTACAGCCGATACAGCAAGGAAAAGAGCAAACGACTGCAAAGAAAAAGGTAGTTCGTGCCTATAACCGTCAGGTTGTATTCCAAGCAAAGACCTTACAGACGGATGCGGACATTGATGATTATGTAGAAAAGATTCGTTCTCAGCTGAAACAGTTGCTGAAGAATTGCGATGAGATCAAGCTGAATTAGAAAAAGTATAGGGGAAAATAATGGATAGCAATGAATCATCTAACGAGAAAACAGAATTTCAATTAGAAAGCGAAAGAAATCCAGAAATGGACAAATTAGCTGAGAGAAAAATTTCAGGACAGCAGTTAGAGAAAAGTATAAGCCCTGCAATTAAGAATATGACTTCGATTATTCAAAAAAATCAAGCGAGTATGTTGGGATTGTTGCAGACTAATATGAATTATGCGTTGGAGCCATTAAAAAATTCAGTACTAGGTCGAATGCAAGAATTATTAGATGTTTGGAAGCAGGCATTTGCTGTAAAATATGATTTTAGCGAGTTAGCTGAATCGGCTCGTAGAATGAGCGAAATAATTTCTGAATCTGTACAAAGAATTAGAATTCCAGCTCTTTCTGAAGAACGTAAACAGGAACTTATAGAGGCACATAAATTATGGGGAAGTTATGGATGGACAATGAATCCGTGTGAGAATGCAAAAAAGATATTTGAGCATATGCCTAGTGATAAAAAGTCAGCAGATATTATTGCATTAAAACAATGTTCAGGCCAAAAAATGGAGCAGATTTTTGAGATTATTAGCGAAACTAAGAGAGTGAAAAAAGCAGACTTTGAAGAAGCAGTGTTTGATTATAATCATAGGCAGTATAAATCGTGTGCACTTATTTTATTTTCATTAGTAGATGCGGTATTGATTAGATTGCAGAAAAAATCAGACTTAAAGGGAAAAAGGCGTGAAGTTGGTTTAAGAGCCGTGAGTAAAGCAAAGACACGTACAGAAACAGATATAAATGTACAAATGCTTTTTATTGCTATGTTTTATACAAATCTTTTTGCTTGCCTTGAAAAAGTATTTGAAGGTGGAAAAGATTTCAAAAATCAGCCAGATGTAATAAACAGAAATTTTCTTGATCATGGAATGATGACAAAGAAGGTTAGAAAAAAGGATTGTATTCAATTATTTTTATTGTATTATAATATGCTTGAATTACTTGATATGATTTATTAGAAGGGTAAATACTATGGATAAAAATGCGATTAAAAAATTTGCTGTCTGGGCAAGAACAGAGCTGATCGCCCGTGTTTCCCTAAAAGGTGTGGAATACGGTATCACTGAGGACAAAATTGAGGATGCCAATGTGGACAGCGTTGGCGGCAAAGTCCTCACTGCCGACGAAAAGAAACAGCGTCAGGCTCTTATTGCTGAGATTAACGATAAAGGATATAAGCAGGTCATGGAGGAGGTTGCCTATACTTGGTTCAACCGCTTCTCTGCTCTGCGATTCATGGAAGTCAACGGCTATCTTCCTTCTCATGTGCGTGTATTCACGGATGAGGAAAACAACTTTAAGCCGCAGATTATAACCGAAGCCATTCATTTGGATTTGGATGGACTGGATATGGAAAAGGTCTATGAACTGAAAGATGCCGAAAAGACCGAAGAACTGTATAAATATCTGCTGATCGTGCAGTGTAACGCCTTGAATAAGATTCTGCCAGAAATGTTCCAGAAGATTGCAGATTACACCGAGCTTCTTCTACCGGACAATCTGCTCCGTGAAGGCAGCGTCATTCAGCAGATGATTGAGCTGATACCGGAGGATGATTGGAAGGATGCTGTCCAGATCATCGGCTGGTTGTATCAGTATTATAACAGTGAGAAAAAGGATGACGTTTTCGCAGCACTGAAAAAGAATGTGAAAATCACAAAAGAAAACATCCCTGCAGCAACCCAGCTTTTCACACCGGACTGGATTGTTCGCTACATGGTGGAGAACAGCCTTGGTCGTTTATGGCTGGAGGGACACCCAGATGTCAAGGAGCAGCTTCTTCCTACCGAGGAAGAACAGTCTGCTTATGCTGCCGGAAACCGTGAACCGGAAGATACCAAATGGCACTACTATCTGGAAGAAGCCGAGCAGGAGCCGGAAGTACAGGCACAGCTTGCCGAGATTCGTAAGGAATACGCCGCACTGACGCCGGATCAGCTGAAAGTCATTGACCCTTGCTCCGGTTCCGGTCATATTCTTGCGTATATGTTTGATGTGCTGATGAAGATTTATGAATCCTACGGCTATACCACCCGTGAAGCAGTGGCAAGTATTGTAGAGAATAATCTTTACGGTATGGATATTGATGATCGTGCGGCACAGCTGGCTTACTTTGCGGTAATGATGAAAGCCCGTCAGTATGACCGCCGATTCTTTGGCCGTGGCATTCAGCCCCATGTATATGCTATTGTGGAGAGCAACCATGTAGATAAATTTGCAGTGGACTATTTCTGTAATGGCGATGTGAAGCTCACAACAGCTATGGACACCATCATCAAAGAACTGCATGATGCAAAGGAATACGGCTCTATTCTGACTGTAACACCGCAGAATTGGACTGCTCTGTATGACCGTTTTGCTGAGATTACGGAAGATATAAATATGTCTCGTGAGACAGCATTGAGAGAATTGCTGCCGTTGGTGCAGGTGGCAGAAGCACTGGCACAGAAATATGATGTAGTTGTGACGAATCCACCGTATATGGGATTAAGTAATGGAAATGCAAGACTTAATAATTATGTTAAAAAGGAATATCCAGATGGTAAGGCTGATTTTTGCACATGCTTTATGATAAAGTGTATGGAAATGTGTAAGAAAAATGGAAAAATGTCGATGATAAATATTCCTGCTTGGATGTCCTTAGTTAGTTTTGAAAATCTCCGAAAAAATTTCATAAAGAATTATATAATTGATAATATGCTTCATTTCGGAAGAGGAATATTCGGTTCGGATTTTGGCTCGGTTGCATTTTCAATTACAAAACACAGTAATACGGACTTTACTGGAACTTATATGCGACTGTTTGAAAAGCAGGGAGATGTTGAAACTGTTGAAGAAAAAAATAAAAGATTCTTTAGTGAAAGAAAATATAATTGCAGCGGAAAAGAGTATTTAGCAATACCAGGTGTTCCAATTGCATATTGGCTATCACATAAATTCTTTGCAACATTTAATGCTAAACAATTAGGTGAAGTGTTGGTAACGAGAGAAGGTATGGCAACTGCTGATAATGATCGTTTTCTTAGATTGTGGTCAGAAGTGAAGATGGAGTCCATTGGATTTGGAGTGCAAAACGAACGAGAATGTATAGCTTCAAAGAAGAGATGGTTTCCTTATCAAAAAGGTGGAGAATACAGAAAGTGGTATGGAAACCAAAATTACCTTGTTAATTGGGAAAATGATGGCTATGATGTGAAACATAACTATGATCTAAAAACAGGGCGGTTAAGATCACACAATTATAATGGCGAATATGCTTTTAGAGTTGGTTTAACATGGACATCATTAAGTATCAGTAGCATTTCTGTAAGATACTCACCGACAGGTTTTTTGTTTGATTCAAAAGGGGCGATGGGTTTTTGTGATAATAGAAAAGATTTAATGAGAGCGATTGCATTGTTAAATAGCAAAGTGGGTTCAGAATATTTGAAAATATTTTCTCCAACAGTTGATTTTAAGGTGGGAGATGTTATTCAAATACCAGATTATTCTCAAAAAGATGAAATTATAAGTGAATTAACAGAGAAGTGCATTGAACTATCAAAGAGAGAATGGGATTCATACGAAACATCATGGAATTTTGAACGTCATCCTTTTATTGGTCATTTTTGCACAATAGCAGAGGCATTTCAAAAATGGGTAGACCAATGCAATGATTGGTTTGAGAGTATGAAAACTGCCGAAGAAGAATTAAATCGTGTGTTTATAAACATTTATGGTTTACAGAATGAAATGACACCGAATGTAGATGAAAAGAATATTACAATCCGCAAAGCCAATCTTAGTAGGGATATTCGTTCCTTCATTTCCTATGCAGTTGGCTGTATGTTTGGTCGTTACTCTTTGGATGTGGATAGTCTTGCTTATGCAGGCGGTGAATGGGATGCCAGCAAGTATGCTTCTTTCGATGTTGATAAGGATAACATTATCCCAATTTGCGATGATGAATACTTTGAGGATGATATTGTTGGTCTATTTGTGAAATTTGTGAAAACCGTTTACGGTGCAGATACGTTGGACGAAAACCTGAAATTCATTGCCGATGCTCTGGGTGGCAAAGGTCAGCCGAAAGATGTGATTCGGAATTATTTTATAAATGAATTTTTTAAGGATCATTGTAACACTTATCAGGTTACGGGTTCTGGAAAGCGCCCGATTTACTGGCTGTTTGACAGTGGCAAGAAGAATGGTTTTAAGGCTCTGATTTATATGCACCGTTATCAGCCGGACACCATTGCTCGTATCCGTACCGACTATGTGCATGAACAGCAGGCTCGTTATCGTACAGCCATTGCCGATCTGGAACAGCGCATTGCCAATGCTTCCACCGGCGAGCGTGTGAAGCTGAACAAAAAGCTGACCACATTGCAGGCACAGGATACTGAAATCAGAACCTACGAGGAAAAGATTCATCACCTTGCCGACCAGATGATTTCTATTGATCTGGATGATGGTGTGAAAAAGAATTATGCAATTTTCCAGGATGTTTTGGCTAAAATAAAGTAAGGAGGGATTGCGTATGATGACTGCAAACCCGATTTTACTTCAGAAAAAATATGCCCGTGTCATTGAGTGTTTTGCCAAACAGCAGGGACTTTCACTGGATGAGGCATTGGGATTATTTTATCATTCCGAAGTTTATCGGCTAATGCGAGATGGTGTTTCTGATATGCACTGTATGAGTGATCTGTATCTTGCAGAGGAATTAAGACTGGAATATACAGAGAAGTTTCTGGAAAATCGCCAATAACTGAAATGTGAGTTTGGTATTTATTCGTGATGAGGTGCTACAAAATGATTGATTTTAACAATCCGAACACGTTCCCCAAAGAATTGAGAAATTGGGGAACTGAATTTGAAAAGATGATTTTAAGAAGAGTAAATACGGATAATATTGAGGAATGGTGGCAAATTGAACATCAGTTGCAAGATATTAGAATCGATGAATCGAAGTTGGTTACTGATTTTGTTAAAGATAATATGGATACAGAAATTGCAGTATGTCATTGTACACGTATTTTAGATGAGAATGAATATTGGAAACATGGTCTTGTGACTGCGGGAGGGAAAAACAGTGCTGGCGAGAAACGATTACAAAAACTCCTTGTGGATATAGGTTTAGATGATGACAAAATAGAAGAAGTATTTTCGCATGTATATTATTTATGGAATCGAGATAAACAATCCAGAACAAAGCCGGTACATTTCTTTATTGATAAAAGTCAAGTATATAAGGACGATCAATTAAACCATTTTGCTATCAATTTAGGGGGCGAAATTTTGCGATGGTCTTTGGAGGCGATTGACAGGGAACTGTATAAAGAAGAACCTTATAAGCGTTTATGGATTATGGGGACTCCGTCTGTAATAACATTTAAGGTAAAATTAGATGATATTCATGAGATATATCGCAATAGTTTAATTGCCGAAATAGTCAAATATAACATAACGAATGATCTCTTTGGCTTTAATTATGAATTTGAATTTACAGGAATGACAGTTGGAGATGTTCCGCCGCAAAATATTTTAAGTATCGAAGAAATAAAAGATTACATACAAATGCAAGAAAAATATTCCGATTATAAGGGATTCTATGATGAATTGAAAAGTGACTTTAAATAATCAGGTGGCGAATGCTACCAAAGAGAGCGAGGTGTTACAATGACCATAGAAGAAATTCTTGCAGGAGAATCGAAGAATGTGGAGTTCAAAGAGAACCTGCCGGAGAAAAGCATCAAATATATGAAGTCTGTGGTTGCCTTTGCAAATGGAACCGGAGGAAAAATCATTTTCGGAATTGCTGATAAAACCAGAGAGGTGGTTGGCTTTGACAAGGAAGATGTATTCAAGAAAATGGATGCCATAGCCAATGCCGTATCAGACAGCTGTGAACCGGCAATCATCCCGGATATTACTTTACAGACGGTCGATGGTAAGACGGTCATTGTGGTAGAGGTTTCTGAGGGCAGACAGCGTCCATATTATATCAAAGCCCTTGGCAGAGATGGCGGTGTATATGTCCGTGTTGCCGGAACAACCCGCCTTGCCGATGAGTATATGGTAAAGGAGTTGCTGTTCGAGGGCAGTAACCGCTACTACGATCAGGTTTTGTGTACAGGACTGAATATCACGGATGAAGATATTGATGCTCTTTGCAAAGCAATGAAGGAACAGGCAGTCAGGAATGCCCATAATGAGGAACAGAAAGCATCTATCAAAGATGTCGGCAGGCAACAGCTGCGTTCCTGGGGTGTTTTGATTGAGCGTGATGGAAAAGATTATCCGTCCAATGCCTTTGCTATTTTGACAGGCAACGGTGGACTTCATGTTGCAACGCAATGTGGCGTGTTCAAAGGTACAACGAAAGCGGTATTTGTTGACCGTAGAGAATATACTGGTCCGCTTTGGGAGCAGATAGATGAAGCATTTCAGTTTGTTCTGAGAAATATTCATCTGGGTGCTACTATTGTGGGAATTTATCGCCAGGATGTTTATGAGATTCCACCGGATGCTATTCGTGAGTTGATTATTAATGCCATGGTACATCGTAGTTATCTGGATCATGGTACAATACAGGTTGCGGTATATGACAACCGATTGGAAATCACTTCTCCAGGAAAGCTGCCAATGGGACAAACTATGGAACGTATGAAAGAAGGCTATTCCAAAATCAGAAATGAAGCCCTTGCCCATGCGTTTGCGTATATGAATCTGATTGAGCATTGGGGAAGCGGTATTCCGAGAATTATTGATAAAGTGAAAGCTGCCGGACTGCGGGAGCCGGAGTTTATTGGTGGCGAAGTGGATTTGCGTATCAATATTTATCGAGGTCAGGTTGATACCAATAACGCCACATTTAACGCCAATGGCACTAAAAATGGCGCTAATGGCGTTAAATGTAGCGCCGATGATGGCACTAATGGCACTGAAGTGCCGCTTAATAAGGAACAGACGCAGATAGAAAAATTGTTGCAGATTATAGAGAAGAATCCATCTGCAACACAGGCATATTATGCGGAAGAAATGGGTATATCGAAAAGAACGGTTTCTCGAATATTTGCTTCTTTACAGGAAAAAGGTAGATTGGTACAGGGCGGAACAAAACGAAAAGCAAATTGGAAGATTATACGGTAGGAGGACAGCATGGATACAGATAAAATAATACAAGATTTAAATCGCAGGTTTGCTGCACCTCTTCCTGAGTTTTATCAGCGTCGTATCATTTTCTGGTACGATGAAGATAAGGAATTTGAGGATAAGCTGGATGAAGTGGTTTTGGAAAATGCAAAGGTGATTGCGCTGACTGGAAATAATGCGTTTTCTGTAAAAAAACTGCTTTCAGTAGATGATTTGACCACAAATTATCTGGTTTACAGTCCGTGTGTCTATAACCGCCCGGATGATAACTGGCTTCTGGATGTGGAGCTTTACAGCGAAGAGTTTCGGGCAGATCTGATTTCTATCTGGATGGATGAGATGGGACTTATATCAAATCCGGCAATGAGGAAACAGGTTAAAAATTATCGTGCTTATTTCAATGCGAAAGACCGTCGTTTGAAAGTTAGCACACAGAATAAAGTTCCGGAAACACCGGCACAGTTACACATGGCTGTCATGGCGGCAATCTGTGGATTGAAGGATGCACAGCCTAATATGATTCTCCGTAGTGTGTTCCAGGCAGGACTTGATTTGAATAATAACACGATTTATCAGGATTTTGTAAAATATCATGCGGACGCAGCATTTTGGGCGATGGTTCGTCAGGGATGCGGATTTGTGGAGGAAGAACCAGATCTTGGGCGGTTGGCAATTCATCTGCTTTTAACTGCGGCGACCCGTACCATGCGGCAGGAATATCTTGCCGGACTGGACGGTTTTATTTCCATGCCACATCAGGCATATTGCTATGATTTTATTTCTGAATGGCTTCATAGTGATAACATTCCGCAATTATATGATGTGGCTCGTTATGTTGAGGATGAAGCTCGTCTGTATCAGCGTTTTGAAAAGCTGACAGTAGAAGATTTGGTAGGAACAGAGTGTTTTCCGTGTATTAATGAAGTGATTCTGAAAAAGTTAATGACAGAGATCAGCGACCATATCATTGATGTGGATACCATTACGAATACCGTTGAAAAACGGAGAACTTGTGTATGGTATGAGCCATTTGAGAATTTTTATGACGGTATCTTACAAGTGGCGAATATGCAAAGTTTCTTTAAGGAACATTCTGCCGGATTCCATACCGCAGAAGCGAAAAGTATCTGGAAAGAATATACAGAGAGTTACTATCAGATGGACACTTATTACCGTTTGTTCCATCTTAGTTTTCAAAAGAGTTTGGAGGCTTCCAATATTCTGTTGGATGATCTATTTAAGCACGTTGTCGATAAAGTGGAAGGACTCTATAATCATTGGTTCTTAGGTGAGTTGGGCAACAATTGGTCGGATGTATGTGCGGATGAACTGGCAACTTACGGTAAAGTTCTGGAAGTACCGCAACAGGAGGATTTTTACCGTTCCCGTATCCAAGCCTCGGATACGAAAGTATTTGTAATTATCTCAGATGCCATGCGTTATGAAGTGGCAGCTACGATGGCAGATCAGCTTCAGCGAGAAACGCAAAGTAAGGTTTCTATCAGTAGTATGCAGAGTATCTTCCCTTCTACTACAAAGTTTGGTATGGCGGCTTTGTTGCCGCACAAAGAACTGACAGTAGAGGTTCGGAACGATATTTTGACGGTTTTGGCAGATGGACAGTCTACGGCAAGTACTTATAGGGATAAGGTTCTGAAAACAGAAGATTCGGCAAGCGTGGCTTTAAAGTATAATGACATCATTGCTATGAAACGAGCGGAAAGAAGTGCTTTAGTAAAAGGTATGGATGTGGTCTATATTTACCACGATACCATAGATGAAGCCAGCCACACTTCGGATACTGCTGTTTTTGCTGCGTGTGACAAGGCGATTTCAGAATTGAAAAACCTCGTGCGTATCATTGTAAATGAATTTGGTGGAACGAATATTTTAATTACGGCAGACCATGGATTTCTTTATACATACAGTCCTTTGAAGGAAGATGACAAAGTAGATAAAAGAGGCTTTTTTGATGTGGATGTAACAAATTCTGATATCAGAAAAAAAGAAAGCATCAAGCGGTGTGTAGAATATGGCAGAAGATATGCAATTATGCAGAAAGGTGTGCAACCAGATTACTTGATGCCTGTAAAATTCCTGGGCGGAAATACAGAATTCGATGGATTTGCACCGAGAGGAAGTATTCGTATCAAAATGAATGGCGGCGGTATGAATTTTGTGCATGGTGGTATCAGTTTACAGGAAATGGTTGTTCCGGTGATTGAGTATCATTATCTCCGCAATGATTCTATGGAATATAGGCGAAATAAGCAGAAATATGATACTAAGCCGGTAACGGTTAATTTACTGTCCGCAAATCGTAAGATCAGCAATATGATTTTTTCATTGAACTTCTATCAAAAAGATGCGGTCAGTACAAACCGTGAAGCAGCAACCTATCAGGTTTATTTTACAGATGAGGATGGCAAGCAGATTAGTGATATTCAGAAGATTATTGCAGATAAGACCAGCGATAACGGTGCAGAAAGAACTTTCCGTTGTCAGTTTAATCTAAAATCTCTAAAATACAGCAATACAGCTACTTATTATCTGGTAATTGCAGATGAACAGGGATTACAGATGCCACAGCGGGAGCCATTCCAGATTGACATCGCCTTTGCGGTGGACGAGTTTGATTTTTTTAGTTAAGGCCGCAGGAGGAGAGAAAGATGGAGCAATTTGCAGAGGGTGAAAGTACCCGTGAAGAAATAAAGAACAAGCTCCGTCAGAACTTTGACGGTAAGATTGTTCGGAAAGACCTGACAAAGAAAATCAAAGAAGGGGCGAATGTCCCAGTTTATGTTCTTGAGTTCTTGTTGGGACAGTATTGCAGTTCAGATGATGAGACGGTTATAGAGAAAGGCGTACAGAATGTGAAGCGTATTCTTGCTGACAACTTTGTACGCCCGGATGAATCACAGAAAATTCTGTCTCAACTGCGTAAAAAAGGTAGTCACACAATCATTGATATGGTGACTGTTCGATTGGATATGAAAAAGGATTGCTTTTTTGCAGAGTTTTCTAATTTGGGCGTTGGTAATGTACCGATTGCCGATGAATATCCAGAAAAATTTGATCGCCTGCTCTGCGGCGGTATCTGGTGTATTGTTCAGCTGGATTATGAGGTTGAAGGCGACAATAACTTTGGTATTGAGGACATTGATGGAAATCCGCTTCGTTCCAAACAGAAAAAGCAGAAAGATATTTCACCAATTAGTATCCGTAAGTTGACACCAATCCAGATGCCACACATTGATATTGATGAACTTAAGCAGGGACGAAAGGCTTTTACGAAAGATGAATGGCTGGATATTCTTCTTCGTTCTATCGGCATGGAGCCAGATGAATTTACATATCGTGAGAAATGGCTGCTCCTGACCCGTATGATTCCATTAGTTGAAAACAACTTTAATCTTTGTGAGCTAGGACCGAGAAGTACCGGTAAATCTCATCTTTACAAAGAGATTTCACCGAACAGTATTTTGATTTCCGGTGGACAGACGACGGTTGCAAACCTGTTTTACAATATGGGACGCAAAACAGTCGGACTGGTCGGCTTATGGGATTGTGTAGCCTTTGATGAAGTGGCAGGTATCAAGTTTAAAGATAAAGATGGCATTCAGATTATGAAGGATTATATGGCATCCGGCTCTTTTGCCCGTGGCAAAGAAGAAAAAGCTGCTACTGCGTCCATGGTATTTGTGGGAAATATCAATCAGAGTGTGGACGTGCTGTTGAAAACGTCCAGTCTGTTTGCACCTTTCCCGCAGGAAATGGGAACAGATACAGCATTTCTTGATCGTATGCATTGTTATCTTCCAGGATGGGAGATACCGAAGTTCAGACCGGAGCATTTTACCGATGATTACGGTTTTATCAGTGACTATTTGGCAGAGTTCATCCGAGAGCTTCGCAAGGAGCAGTATGGAGATGCACTTGATCACTACTTCCGCTTGGGGAGAAATCTGAATCAGCGTGATACAATTGCGGTTCGTCGTATGATAGACGGTTATCTGAAGTTGATGTACCCAAATGGTGAGTTTACCAAAGAAGAACTGGAAGAAATTATTCAGATTGCATTGGAAATGCGTCGCCGTGTCAAGGAGCAATTGAAGAAGCTGGGTGGCATGGAGTTTTATGATGTGAACTTCTCCTATATAGACCTAGAAGATATGTCAGAACATTATGTTTCCGTACCAGAACAGGGTGGTGGTAAGCTGATACCGGATGGAATGTGTAACCCGGGGCAGATTTATACCGTATCCAGAGGAAAAAGTGGCATGATTGGTGTATTCCGTTTGGAAAGTCAGATGCTTCCAGGCAATGGCAAAATTGAACGGACTGGCTTAGGCAGTGATTCTAAATGCAAGGAAGCGGTGAACACGGCATTTAATTATCTGAAAGCCAACGGCAATCGGATCAGTGGTTCTATTAGTACATCGACCAAAGACTACATCATCAATTATCAGGATTTACAGGGAATTGGTATGACAGACAAATTGGCACTTCCAACATTAATTGCACTTTGTTCGATTGCCCTTGGAAAGCCTGTTGTTAGCAACTTAGCAGTGTTGGGAGATATAACAATTAGTGGTACAATGATAAAGGTGGATGAACTTGCCAATACACTTCAGGTGTGCCTGGATAGCGGCGCAAAGAAGGTGCTGATTCCGAGTACCTCATTTGTTGATTTCGCAAGTGTTCCTGCTGATCTGATGAGTGCATTTCAGTTGATTCCGTATCAGAGTGCTGAGGATGCGGTGTTTAAGGCATTGGGGGTAGAGTAAAATCGAAGATAGGAGGCTACGAATGGCTATTGAGAAGGTAATTATTCAAAATTTTAAGAAGTTTAAAAATCCGTTTGAAATAAAATTTAATGAAAATATCAATCTTCTGGTTGGTGATAATGAATCTGGAAAATCTACTATTCTTGAAGCCATTCATGTGGCTTTAACGGGTATGTATGCTGGTCGAAATATTAGAAATCAGCTATCAACATATTTATTTAATAGAGAAGCAGTTGAGGAATACCTGGCATCAGTGGAAAATGGACAGCCGATTGCACCTCCAGAAATAATGATTGAGTTATATTTCAAAAGTGGAACATTGCCTGAATATGAAGGAAATGGTAATTCCGAAAAAAGTGATGGTATAGAGGGAATCAGATTCACAATTAGTTTTTCTGATAAATTTAATTCAGAATATGAAAGTTTGCTGAAAACAGAAAAAATTACAAGTTTGCCTATTGAATTTTATGAAGCTAAATGGTTTTCTTTTAGCCGAGATGAAAAAATGCCCAGATTCATACCAATAAAGTCTGTAATGATTGATTCGTCAAATTACAGATACCAAAATGGGTCTGATGTATATATTTCCAGAGTAGTAAAGGATTTCCTTGAACCAGAGGACATAACAGCAATAACACAAGCCCATAGAAATATGATAGATGAGTTTGCACAAAATGAAGCAATTCAGTCAATCAATGAGAAAATTAGTGCAGCGTCTACTGTTATGAATGGAAAATTATCATTGAGTGCTGATCAGGGAGTTCAAAATTCTTGGGAGTCAAGTTTGGTTACGCAGGTGGATGGAATCCCGTTTGCTCATGCTGGAAAAGGTGCACAATGTATTATAAAAACACAATTAGCTTTAAGTCATAAACAGGCAGAAAAAGCAAGTATTATTTTGATTGAAGAACCTGAAAGTCATTTGTCTTTTTCTCGATTAAGCGAACTAATGGGAGTTATTGAAAAGGCTGCATCTGGTAGACAAATTATAGCATCAACGCATAGTAGCTTTGTCGCTAATAAACTCGGACTGGAAAATTTAATTTTGCTTTCAGGCGATAATTGTTGCTTGATGCAATCGCTCAAAAAGGAAACTTTTGAATTTTTCAAAAAAGTGGCAGGTTATGATACACTGCGATTGATTCTTTGTAAAAAATCAATCTTAGTAGAGGGCGATTCAGATGAGCTGGTTGTTCAGCGGGCATATATGGATACTCATGAGGGGCGGCTTCCTATCCAAGATGGAATAGATGTAATGACCGTAGGTGGGGTGACATTTAAGCGGTATCTTGAAATTGCACAGACACTAAACAAAGAAACAGCTGTTGTTACGGATAATGATGGAAATATTGAAGCTGTTAAGAAAAAGTACAAAGAATATGAAGAAATACAATGTATTCATATATGTGTTGATGAGGTAGTGGATACAGGTGATTTGAAACTGTCAGATAAGGATTTTAATTATAATACCTTAGAGCCGAAAATATTAAAAGAAAATGGACGAGAAGCAATGAACAATATTTTTGGAACTAACTACGATACGGATGATGAGATGCACAAATATATGCACGCTCATAAGACGGATTGTGCCATAGCAATTTTTGAATCGGCTACGAGAATTAAATATCCTGAGTATATAATGAGGGCGATAAAAAATGAGTAGTCTAATTATTGCGGCGGCAGGGGCAGGAAAAACAACATTTCTTGTAAAGAAGGCATTGGAGATTTCTGAAAATGTTTTGATAACAACTTATACCGATGCTAATGAACAAAGCATTAGAGACAAATTTTACGAAATAAATGGTTGTATTCCATCCAATGTAACTATTATGCCGTGGTTTTCGCTGCTAATCAAGCATGGTATACGACCTTACCAAAGCTATCTTATAAATAATAGGGTATCCGGTGTGTTATTAGTGAATATGGCAGATAAAAATTTGTTGAGACTAAAGGATACAAATGAGAAAAAATATGTCACGGCTTCCGGTAATGTATATTCAAATATGATTTCAAAATTGCCCTGTGTTTTGGACGAATTATCGAATGGATGTGTATTTCGCAGAATACGAAAAATTTTTTCTTATGTTTTTGTAGATGAAATACAAGATTTTGCCGGATATGATTTAGAAGTTATAAAAAAGCTGCATGAGGTTGGTTGCAACATGACTTTAGTAGGAGATCCCCGTCAGACGACGTATCGAACTCATTACGAAGCAAAATATAAAAAATATGCAGGTGGGAAAATAGTGATTTTTGTGCAGGATAATATTGCCGGAATGAATATTGATACCACAACATTATCGACATCTCATAGAAATAATCAGATTATATGTGATCTTGCAAATCAGATGTATCCTGATATGAAGCCATGCAATTCTGCCATGAATGAAAAAACGGGACATGATGGAATATTTTGGGTTCACGAGAATGATATTGATAAATATGTAGATATATATAATCCTGTTCAGTTGCGGTATGATAAAAGAACCAAGGTAAATCCCATCCCAAAAACGATGAATTTTGGATTGTCCAAGGGACTTACTTTTAATAGAGTCTTGATATACCCGACGAAACCAATGCTGGAGTGGTTGTCAGGAAAGTCCAAAGATATGAAGGATGAAAGTCTTTCTAAGTTTTATGTTGCAGTGACGAGAGCACGGTATAGTGTGGCTTTTGTATACAAGACAAAACGACTTCCATCTAACGATATTGGAACAAAGTGGACACCTGATGTATTGGAATAAATAATAGATTACACGACAAGAAGTAATTTAGTTGTTATAAGTAATAATACTGTGTATTGGCATAATTTAAGTTTCGCTAAGTTTCACTTATATGGGTGTTTGAGGAAAATTTAATAGGAAAAACATGAAAAAAGCACTGAAAACCGTTTGAGTATTGGTTTTACAGTGCTTTTTCTTTTGCCAAAGAGGAAAAATGCAGTGAATTTAAGTTTTGTTAAGTTTCACTGAGTTCTGATTTTGCAGAGCGCCATTGTTTCTTAGGTTCAAACTTTCCACAATCATCACAGGTATATGGCCAGTTGATTTTCCACTCAAAATACTCATCTCTGGTAATTTCACCGGATTTCAGTTCATCCATCCGAACCACCCATTCTTTCAGAAAATCATTCAGAACCCCATAATCAAACCACATACAGACAGGAGCATGGGCAGGCCAGCTATCATTGTCATGGTAGTAAACGGAAGTGTCAGCTACTTCATTGCATTTTTCACCGGGAAATATCCGAGGGAGAAACAGATGCAGGGCAGATGGATTAAATTCATCCAGCCAGAAAAGCAGTTCCATCATTTCGGAAGCGTCACGTCCAGTGGTATCATAGAGGGTATAAGGATTAACATCAAGAGCCTGTGCCATTTTATCGACCAGATCTTTTTTGGGGAACACGAACGCCTTTTTCATATTGTACAATTCTATGTTGATCGGTCAGTCCAATTTTCTCTGACAGTTCTTTTGGTGTCATTTTCCGGAATGTCCGGATTTTTTTTAGCTTCAGATTAAAATTCATAAAGTCACCTCTGCATTAGTCCTGATAAACATCCATTGAACATAGTAAAATTAAGGAATGAACAACTATTAGCCATGTGAAGCTGTGATATACGTCATGCACAGCTCGGAAATTGCATGCTCGTAGAGTTCACACAATCTTCATAAATAATTAGCACTCACCTCTTGTTATTACAGCGTAGCTTTTGTCTTAGTTCATAGAGTGCCGTAAAGTGCTTATTTACAGGCTTTTTACGGGTTTTATGAATTTATCACATTTCATCAAAAATCGTCAATATACAAAAATTTGGTGTCAAAATTGGTGTCAAATAACCTTGATTTGAGATTTTGATGAGTAACACATCAGTAAAAAAATTGAATATTTTATAGACTATGGAACGCCTAAAATGACGTTCCTTTTCTATTTCCAGCCGTTCTTATTGGACGGCTATTTTATTACCCAAAATGAAAGGAGCATTAGATTTATGAAAAAGACATGGAAACGATTGTGTACGGGCTTCTTAGTTCTTGCAACTGTCGTTACTGCTTTACCGACTACACCTGTCCATGCAGAAAGTAAGCAATACTGGACGGAAAGTGCAGAGCGTGTCGGTATCATTGAAAAAGTAATGAATGACGGTTCTATCGGTTCGACATTCAATGAGGGCTATATGAAAGTCAAGGGCGAAACTGCCTATTGTATCGACATCAATACAGATTTTAAGAATGGCTACAAGACCAGAGCTGACGCAAGCTCACGCATGAGTGCCGACCAGATTTCAGATGTGGCGTTATCCTTAGAGTATGTCAAACAGTATGGCGAAACTCACAAGGAATTGAACTACAAGCAAGTCTATCTGTTGGAACAATGTGTGGTCTGGCAGAGATTGAGCGTACATCTTGGCTGGCAATGTGATAACGTGCGAGCTTCTTATGATGAAATTCCAAAGGCAACGCAGGACGAAGTTTTCTCTGGTGCAAGAGCCTTTGTCAAAAAAAATAAAGGACGCTATGAATGTGGCGGTTATATCTACTCTGGCGAGGGGCAGGAATTGGGACAATTCTGGGCGAAGCTGAATGTCGGAAATGCGAAATTACAAAAGACTTCCAGTAATACTAGCATTACAGACGGTAACGGGAATTACTCTATTGCAGGTGCAACCTATGGTGTCTTTTCTGATAAGGACTGCACGAAACAGCTTGCTCCCCTTACGACTGATGAAAACGGAAATACAGATATTGTAGAGGTAAAAGCAGGCACAGTCTATATCAAGGAATTATCCGCACCAGCAGGATATAAAGTGGATAAAACTGTATATTCCTTAAAGGTTGAAGCTGGAAAGACAGCAACATTGAAAGTATCTGATACGCCAAAAGTAACGGACACTTTGATTGAGCTTTTCAAGATTGATATGGAAACACAGAAAGACAATCCGCAAGGGAACGCTTCTTTAGCAGGTGCGGAATTTACATGGAAGTATTATGCAGGCTTCTATACTAAAGACAATCTCCCTGCCGAAGCTACTCGTACATGGGTTACAAAGACAATCGCTGAAACAGACAGCGACGGGACAACTCACTACATCACAAAATTAGCGGACGCATACAAGGTATCTGGCGATAGCTTCTATATGCAGGACGGCAAGGAGGTTCTTCCACTTGGAACGCTAACCGTTGAGGAAACGAAAGCTCCAAACAGCTACTTATTAGAGGGTGCATATATGCAGGCTGGCGATAAGTCCGAACAGATTAAGGGCTTATATGTAACACAGATTACCGAGGACGGCGACCTTGCCGTATTATCTGGAAGTAACCAGTTTTCCGTATCAGACAAGGTTATCCGTGGCGGTGTGAAAATTCAGAAACGAGATTTAGAAACGGGCGATACAAAGCCACAAGGAAGTGCCACATTAAAAGATACTGCTTTTGACATCATTTCCTTAAATGATAATGCGGTATTGGTTGAGGGCAAGCTATACAAGAAAAATGAAGTAGTAAAGACAATCCGTACAGATATTGAGGGTATCGCTTCTACTTCTTCTGACCTCTTACCTTATGGAAAATTCCGTATCGTTGAAAGTGAAGCTCCCGACGGTTACTTAACTGACGGTGCAAAACCGATTGATTTTACAATCACAGAAAATGGAAAAATCGTGGACTTAACAGACGAAGCCCATTCTATCTACAATCAGATTAAGCGTGGAGATATTGAGGGTGTAAAAATCGGTGCAGGCACACACAAGCGTCTTGCTGATGTTCCCTTTAGGATCACAAGCAAGACAACGGGCGAAAATCATGTAGTGGTAACTGATGATAACGGGCAATTCTCCACTTCTGCTGACTGGGCTTCTCATAAGCACAATACCAACGCAGGCAAGACCAGCGAGGACGGTGTGTGGTTTGGAACTTCTGAACCAGACGACAGCAAGGGTGCATTACCCTATGATACCTACATCATTGAAGAAATGCGTTGCGATAGTAACAAAGGCTTTGAACTTATCCCACCTTTTGAAATCGTGGTATCAAGAAATAACCTTGTGATTGATTTAGGAACGCTGACTGATGAATACGAAAAAGAAATTTCTATCCATACCACAGCGACCAGCAAAGACGGCGAAAGGACTATCCTTGCAGGAAAAGAGATTACGATTGTTGATACTGTAAAATTGGACGGACTTACAAAAGGCACAAAATATCAGCTCAAAGGCTGGCAGATGTTAAAGGAAGAAAACGCCGAGCTTATCATTGACGGGAAACGTGTAGAAAACGATTATACCTTTATCGCTGATGATGAAGAAATGAAAGTGGAAATTTCCTATACATTCAATGCGTCTGCTTTAGGTGGCAAAAACCTTGTTACCTTTGAAGAATTGTATGATTTAAGCAATCCAGACGAACCCGTGAAAGTTGCAGAACATAAGGACATTGAGGACGACGGGCAAACGGTACTTATCACAGAGCGTATCATCAAAATTCATACGACTGCTACCGATAAGGACGGCAACAAAGAACTTGAAGCAGGAAAAGACGTTACAATCATTGATACCGTAACCTTAGAGGGCTTAGAAGTCGGTACACAGTACAAACTTGTGGGCTGGCAGATGTTGAAAGAAGAAAACGCAGAGCTTCTTATCAATGGAAAGCGTGTGGAAAGTGATTATATGTTTACCGCTGACAGCGAAACTATGAAAGTGGAAGTTGCCTTTACCTTTGACGCTACTTCTCTTGACGGCAAACAGCTTGTAACTTTTGAAGAATTGTACGATTTAAGCAATCCAGACGAGCCGAAGAAAGTTACCGAGCATAAGGATATTGAGGATAAGGGACAGACAATTACCTTTAAGGAAAAGCCAGAAGAACCAGAGAAACCCGAAACACCACCGACACCAGAAAAGCCTAACAGACCTAGCGACAGTCCCAAAACGGGCGACAGTACAAATGTAATGGCATTTATCGTGATGTTGCTTGCGTCTGCTGGTGGACTGGCTGGAACATATCTTTACAAACGCCGTAAAATGAAGAAATCATAAGGCGGTAACGGTATGAGGAAAGAAAAATCACGCTCTCCGCCGAAGCTGTCAAACGGCAGACTTCCGCTTATTCTGGCTTGTCTGCCTACAACCTGCAAGAACACGGATAGTCAAGGGTGCGTAAGCATTGATTTTACCCTTTACTATCTGGGGGATTGCTGGTACTTCCCAAACCGCCAGAATAAGAAATCACAATCAAAAAACTTATCAAAAATAGAAAGAAACGAGGTAAAACACTATGGAAATGAAATATGTCGTGCCAGATATGGCACAGTCTTTTGGAACTCTTGAATTTGCAGGCGAAAGCGAGCCAGTCTTTGAAAGAGATAAAAATAACCGCAGGGTCTTAACCAGACGAAGCTATAACCTTTATTCTGACGTACAGAAAGGCGAAAATGTTGTCGTGGAAATTCCCGTGCAGGCTGGCGAAAAGCATTTCAAGTATGAGCAGAAAGTAAAACTTGTCAATCCGAAGTTATATGGCAGAGGTTACGCAATCGGGGATATGGGACATACCGATTATGTGTTAGTTGCTGATGATATTGTAGCAGTTGAAGAAAAGTAAAGGAGTGAAAAAATTATGAGATTATCAAACGGTTTTGTTATTGACAAAGAGAAAACATTTGGAGAATTAAAATTTACAGCGGTGCGTGATGTGTTCTTGCAGAATGAGGACGGGACACCGAGTACCCAGCTTAAAAAGCGTATCTATGATTTGAAGTGCAGTCTGCATGGTGGAATTATCCCCGTGTCTGTACCGCCAGAAGTACCGTTAAGGGAATTTCCGTACAATGCAGTTGTTGAGCTTGTCAATCCCGTAGCTGATACGGTATCACGAAAAACCTATACGGGTGCAGATGTGGACTGGTATGTAAAGGCAGAGGATATTGTATTGAAGAATAAAGGCAACCAGAACGCAGGCAGTCCACAGTCCCCTACACCGCAGGGACAGCCGAAAAAATAAAAATTCTCCTCATAGGTTAGAAAAATAGCGGTACTCTCCCGTTAGTAGATTGCCTACCTTATCGTAAATGGTTAAAATAACGATAGGAGGTGTGCGCCAGTTCGGTGCCAAATATATAACTGGTGGGAATCCAGTCTGGTAAGACTTAGCAAGTCGCCAGTACCGAGTCCTTGGAACACCAAAGGCTAACAATGGTGTTTAAGCGTAGGACAGGGAACAGGAACGCCGTAATGCGTAAGCGTGAAGTGATTGAGCTTCGTTAGAAATATCAATTGTGTGGGGTGGTCTGCTACCTCCTTGGGTCACCAACAAGGATTAGTCGTTAAAGCGAGACTATGAAAACACACCGGAGTCCTAGAGCATGGCATACCTGATATCGTTATATTTGACATACCTGGGAGACCTGGATGGTTCTGTACATGAGACAGTAGGGAATATCGACCAATGCAATGGTGAGTATGAACGAAGACCATTGAGGAGTCGGATTCGTCCATAGTACTGATGAAAGCAGTAATGACGCTGGAGGGAAGGGACGGACAATAAGTTGCTTTTGCAATCAAAACATAGAGAGCACAGGAGGCATAAAATCTATGGAAAAAGAGAAAGCAGAAATAGCCAGTCTCGTAGAAAGATATGGCAGAGTTCAGTCGCTAATGAAATATGTCAACAGTGACACACTCAAAGAGTCCTACAACAAACAACCCAAAGGGAAAGCAGTAGGAGTGGATGGAATAACCAAGGAGCAATACGGAGAGAACTTAGGGGAAAACATAGAGAGTCTGCTTGTCAGAATGAAGAAGTTTTCCTATAAACCATATCCCGTGCGCAGAGCCTATATCCCAAAAGGTAATGGCAAGATGCGAGGACTCGGCATACCGTCATTTGAGGATAAAGTCGTTCAAGGTGTCTTTAAAGAGATACTGGAAGCGATTTACGAGCCTAAGTTCAAGGAGTTTTCATTTGGGTTTCGTCCAAACAGAAGTTGTCACGATGCCATTCAAAGAGTAAACAAACACATCATGGCAGACAAGGTCAATTACATTTTAGATGCAGACATCAAGGGATTCTTTGATAACCTAGACCATGAGTGGATGATAAAATTTCTTGAGCATGACATAGCAGATAAGAACTTCATCAGATATATCAAGAGATTTCTGATAGGGGGAGTTATGGAGGATGGTAAGCGACTGGATACAGAAGCTGGAACAGTACAGGGCGGTCTGATTTCGCCAGTGCTGGCAAATGTGTATCTGCACTATACCTTAGATACATGGTTTGATTATGTGAAAAAGTATGAGTTTAAGGGAGAAATGTACATGGTACGCTATGCAGATGATTTTGTATGTCTGTTCCAATACGAGAATGAAGCACAAAGGTTTTATCAGCTTCTGATAGAAAGACTGCGTAAATTCAGTCTTGAAATTGCAGAGGATAAAAGCAGAATTCTACCATTTGGCAGATACAAGGGAACAAAGGAATCCTTTGACTTTCTCGGCTTTACACACTACAATGCGACAAGTCACTGGGGCAAGTACTGTGTACTGCATAGAACAAGCAGGAAGAAGCTGAAAATGAAAAGAGAAGCAGTCAAGAAATGGTTATGGGAGCACATGCACGAAAGCATAGCCGATACCATAGAAGCGTTGAATGTGAAACTGACGGGGCATTACAGATATTATGGAATCTATGGGAACTACATAGGTTTGCAAAAATATTACAAATATGTGAGACAGGAGTTATGGAAAAGCAAGAGACGCAGAGACCAAACGTATTGGCTGACGTGGAAGAAATATATGAATATTCTAAAGATACATCCACTGGAGTATCCAAGGATATATCTGAAAAGTGCGTATTAGGTAAATGGCTTATTGAAGAGCCGTATGCCTTAATAGGGCACGTGCGGTTCTGTGAGGGGCTTTTGAGACTTGAACCTCTCATCGCAAAACAATATATGATGAAAGGATGTGAAAAAGTCGAGACAAAGTCTACTCGACGGCACAAATGTATCAAATCAACAATGAAAAATTCGGACACTTTTTAGCCGAAGTGCGAAAAGAAAAACAAATGACACAAAAGGACTTAGCAGATAAGTTGTTTGTGTCGGATAAAACAGTTAGTAAATGGGAACGTGGAAACAGTATGCCAAATGTTACATTACTTATCCCTATTGCTGATGTACTTGGTATTACAGTAACAGAACTTTTACAAGGAGAAAAATTAAAAGAGAACAAGACATTAAATAGTGATGTGGTAGAAACTCTTGTTGTAAACTCGTTAGACTTGTCGTTGCGTGATACAATTCGTCAACGAAAAAAGAACTGGATATTTGCATTTCTTATCTCAATCGGTGTGGTAGTTATAGAAGCAATATTATTAACTGTTTCTGGAATTTCCATAGAACAAATGGGAGATAGTTTGTATATATCTTTGTTAATGCTTTTGTTTGCAAGTTGGCTTTGCATTTTTGCAAAAGAATTATTACCGACATATTATGATACAAATAAAGTTAATTTTGTATCACAAGGAATTTTCAGAATACACATGGCAGGGCTATCTTTTAATAATGCAAACTGGGGATATGTATTAACAGTATTTAGAGTATTTACATTAGGAACTGCTATTCTATATCCTATTATTTGCTATATCAGTTTTTTAGTTGGTGGCATTTCATTATGGAATACTGTAAAATATCCAGCTATAATTATTTTGCTGATAGGAATGTTAGTAACAACCTATATTGTTGGGAAAAAATACGAATAATGATATAAGCAGTTAGTCTTAGGATTGACTGCTTTTTTCATACCCAGAAAGGAGTGATTGATTTATGCGTAAGATTTGGAACAAAGGACACCGTATCAGAGCCAGCGACAAACACCTTGTCTATAATTTTTCCATAGGGACGCTTCTGTTTGTATTCGTGGCGGTTCTCCTGCTACTGAATATGAAACAGCTCATGCGTACCGATTGGGAAAATTTCAGCTTGTTAGAGAACGGCTTGACGCTTTCCACATACAACTTCATAACCATACTGATAGCGACTGGTGTTTGTGCATTGGTCGCTTTTCTGTATTACCGCTTCTGTTACGATAATTTCAAGAAGCTCCTGCACCGTCAAAAGCTGGCAAGAATGATACTGGAAAATAAGTGGTATGAAGCCGATACCGTACAAGACAGCGGTTTTTTTACTGACCTGCAAAGCAGATCAAGGGAAAAAATCGTCTGGTTTCCAAAGATTTACTATCAAATGGAAAAGGGACTGCTTCATATCCGCTGTGAAATTACGCTGGGAAAATATCAAGACCAGCTTTTGCGGTTAGAGGATAAATTGGAAAGTGGCTTGTATTGTGAGCTGACCGACAAGACCCTGCATGACGGCTATATCGAATATATCCTGCTTTATGATATGATAGCGAACCGCATTACCATTGATGAAGTACGGGCAGAAAACGGCTGTCTTAGATTGATGAAAAATCTTGTCTGGGAATATGACGCACTCCCTCACGCTCTGATTGCTGGTGGGACTGGTGGCGGTAAAACCTATTTTCTGCTGACGCTCATTGAAGCCTTACTGCATACCGACGCTGTCCTTTATATCTTAGACCCGAAGAACGCTGACCTTGCAGACTTGGGAACAGTTATGGGAAATGTGTATCATACCAAAGAAGAAATGATAGATTGCGTCAATGCCTTTTATGAGGGCATGGTACAGCGAAGTGAGGAAATGAAGCGACACCCGAACTATAAGACGGGCGAAAACTACGCATATCTTGGACTGGCACCCTGCTTTCTTATCTTTGATGAATATGTAGCATTTTTTGAAATGCTTGGGACGAAAGAAAGCGTGAGCTTACTTAGCCAGTTAAAGAAAATCGTTATGTTAGGACGACAAGCAGGTTATTTCCTTATCGTTGCCTGCCAGCGTCCAGATGCAAAGTATTTCTCGGACGGTATCAGAGATAACTTCAATTTCCGTGTGGGGCTTGGGCGTATCAGCGAATTAGGCTACGGTATGCTGTTCGGTTCAGATGTGAAAAAGCAGTTTTTCCAGAAGCGTATCAAGGGGCGTGGCTATTGTGATGTGGGAACAAGCGTCATAAGTGAATTTTACACGCCTTTAGTCCCGAAAGGACATGATTTTTTGCAGACTATCGGCTCTCTTGCACAAGCAAGGCAGGACGGGACGGCGACGTGCGAAGCGAAAGGCGACGGCACGGACTAGCCGTTGCTGGTGTGGCGTAAGCCACGCCAGCAGGTAAAACCCCTCGGTATCTAACAGAGGGGTACGTTTGCAAATAGACAATAGACAAAAAGCATAGGAAACATAAGGCTTCTGACATGGTTTCCTAACAAAAATCGGCTGTGAAGTCGCCTTAAAAAACTTCACACTTTATAGATTGGGGGTATGGTTCTGAATGAAGAACAATGGATAAAAGAATTACGGGAGAAGCGGGTTGCTTACGGTATCTCACAAGGCAGGCTGGCGGTGGCTTCTGGTATCACAAGAGAATATCTCAATAAGATAGAAAGCGGAAAAATGAAGCCGTCAAAGGAGCTTCTGGAAACTCTGCATAAAGAACTGGCAAGGTTCAATCCAGAAGCACCGCTTACCATGCTGTTTGATTATGTGAAAATTCGTTTTCCCACGCTGGATATACAGCACATTATCAAAGATATATTAAAACTGAATATCAATTATATGCTCCATGAAGATTACGGACATTACAGCTATACGGAGCATTATTCTCTTGGGGACATCTTTATCTATACGTCGGCTGACGAAGAAAAAGGTGTCCTTTTAGAGTTAAAAGGGCGTGGTTGCCGACAGTTTGAAAGTTACCTGCTGGCACAGCAAAGAAGCTGGTATGACTTTCTCATGGACGCACTCGTAGACGGTGGCGTGATGAAGCGTATCGACCTTGCTATCAACGACCATACGGGCATTTTGGATATACCAGAGCTTGCGGAGAAATGCAGAAAACGGGAATATATCGGAAAATCCAGAAGTTATAAGTTTTACCAGTCGGGCGAGCTTATTAAGCACAGAGAGGACGACAGAGAATATATGGGACATACCCTTTATCTTGGTTCGCTGAAATCAGATGTGTATTTCTGTATCTATGAAAAGGACTATGAGCAGTATGTCAAGTTAGGGACACCGCTTGAAGAAGCCGACATTATCAATCGTTTTGAGATACGGCTTAGAAATGAACGAGCCTATTATGCAGTACGAGATTTGCTGACCTATTATGACGCAGAGCAGACCGCCTTTTCTATCATCAACCAGTATGTGAGGTTTGTTGATGAAGAACCAGACAAGCGAAAAAATGACTGGAAACTCAATGAACGCTGGGCTTGGTTTATCGGCGATAACAGACAGAGCTTGAAGCTGACGACAAAGCCAGAGCCTTACACCTTAGACCGTACATTGCGGTGGGTACAACGGCAGGTAGCACCGACCTTGAAAATGCTGAAAAAGATTGATAAAGGAAACGGTACAGACTACATGGAAACAATCGAACAGCAGGCAAAGCTCACAGAAAAGCATGAAATGATAATCAAACAGCAGACGACCCCTGCAAAAGATTTGGTGGAAAGTTAGGAGTGATAAAAAATGTGGGTATTATTAAAAGACTTCCTGCTGGTATCTATGGGAATGGGTATCGGCGTAGTCTTGATGTGTATTTTGAATGTCGGTAAAGAAGCTGACTATGAAATGAAACAATTAGAAGAAAGTGAGGACAATTAAATGAATTTCGGACAAAATTTGTATCAATGGTTTTTATCAAACGCACAGAGCTTAGTGCTTATGGCGATTGTGGTTATCGGTATCTACTTAGGGTTCAAGCGTGAGTTTTCCAAACTTATCGGTTTCTTGGTAGTTGCCTTGATTGCTGTTGGCTTGGTGTTCAATGCTGGTGGTGTGAAAGATGTACTGTTAGAGCTGTTCAACAAGATTATCGGTGCATAAATTTTTATTGTGATGTTGTTAATTGGGTGATATAATATGGATGTAAAAATACAACTTTAGGAAGCGATATGTTATGTTAGGATTTAGTATAATGATGTGGTTTGTTTCTGCTATCCTTATATTCGTGAGTATTTCTTTATTAAAGGGAAATTACTCTTTTGTTCATGGTAAAGTATTTGATACTACTGATAACAAAAAAGAATATGCAAAAGAATTAGGAAAACCTGTTTTATTCGTAGGGATTGGTATTTTAGTATCTGGGGTAATTGCGATTATAGTAAAAAATCATTCTATTCCTACCGCAGTTTTTTTCTTGGCAATTATAGCTGGTATTGCTGGACTATGGCTACACAAAATACAAAAAAACTTCCGAAAATTTTAGTTTCCAAATTTATATTTATATGCAAAGCAGTTGGTCTTAGGATTGACTGCTTTTTTCTTACCTAAAATTTCAGATTGGAGTGATTACATGAACGATATTTTTAAGGATATGCAGGCAAACGTCGGCTGTGAATACATTTCCGACCTGCCCTCTTACAAGCGTAAGGTGTGGCATGAAATGAAACGACTGAACCCTGCCGACTATGAAGGAAGACAGTTAGAAGATTTTTCAAAGTATGTGTTTGGTATGTCGTACCAGACCTTAAAAGATGTGATGAAACAACAGAAAGGACGTGAGGAACAATGCAGGAAACAAGGGTGCTGGTGGAAACGAGAGGAACAACTGGCGAAGAAACAATATCGTACTGGTTCGACCTGCCGATAGATGTTGCAGAGTTTGAAGAAAAGTTAGGTGTCGGTGCAGAAAGTGGGGATTACCGCATTATCGAAAAGGTGTTGCCTTATGCTGATGAAGTCCACGAACATACCAGCGTGTACCAGCTCAACGAATTAGATTTTATGTATCGCCAACTACCAGCCGATATGCAGGAAGAATATACAGCACTTTTGACCGTATATGAGAATTTAGAAGCACTTTATATTTGCAGGAACGTGATTACGGTTTATCCCGACTGCAAAAGCATGATTGATGTTGCAAGGCAAAAGCTGATGAACGACCCGACATTTAAGCATTTATCCGAGGACTGTCAAGAATATTACTTTGACTTTGAAGCCTATGCTTCTCACTTGCAGGAACACGGGAAATTTTTAGTAACAGAACACGGTATCTTTGAACTGCCATAGTAAGAAATGAGGTGGTGCTTATGATTGATGATATGGCGGTTTACATTGCTAATCTTGGCAAATACAATGAGGGCTATTTAGTTGGTGCTTGGTTCATATTTCCTATTGACGAGGAAGATGTGAAAGAAAAAATCGGCTTGAATGAACAGTATGAGGAATACGCAATCCATGATACCGATAACTTTCCCATTGCGATTGGCGAGTATGTTTCCATTGAAGAACTGAACTCTATGTATGAAATGATAGAGGAACTTCCCGACTATATCGTAGAATGTCTGGACGAATTTATCAGTCACTACGGGACGCTGGAAGAAGTCGTGGAACACAAGGACGACATTTATTATTATCCCGACTGTGAAACTATGACAGACGTTGCCTATTACTACATAGACGAATTGCAGGCACTTGGGGACATTCCACCCAGCTTACAGAATTACATTGACTATGAAGCCTACGGGCGAGATTTGGATATGGGCGGTTGCTTTATTGAAACAAGCCGAGGTATGTGCGAGATACCATATTAACGCTGGAAGATCAGCGACAAGCATTGTTGCTACTGACAGCGTATTTCTCTTTTAAGGGACAGTCTGAAAATGGCTGTCCTTTTCTATTTTGAAAGGAGCTGAAAGAACTTGAAAAAGATTAAAAGCTACACGGGTATCTGGAACGTGGAAAAAGTCTTATATGCAATCAATGACTTTAACTTACCCTTTCCCGTTACTTTTACACAGATTACATGGTTTGTGATTACGGAATTTATCATCATTCTGTTTGGGGATATTCCCCCACTTTCCATGATTGAGGGAGCATTTCTCAAATACTTTGGTATTCCCGTTGCTCTCACTTGGTTCATGTCGCAGAAAACCTTTGACGGAAAGAAGCCGTACTGCTTTTTGAAATCACAGATAACCTATGCCCTGCGACCAAAAATCACTTATGCAGGAAAAGCCGTAAAACTGCATAAGCAGATATTGAATAAAACAATCACGGCAGTAAGGAGTGTGAACGATGTTCCCGATAAAATATATTGACAATAACCTTGTCTGGAACAAGGACAATGAGGTGTTCGCCTACTATGAGCTGATACCATACAACTATTCTTTTCTATCCGCAGAGCAGAAATTTATCGTGCATGACAGTTTCCGACAGCTTATCGCACAGTCCCGTGAGGGTAAAATTCATGCGTTGCAGATTGCCACAGAAAGCTCAATCCGCAGTATGCAGGAACAGTCAAAGAAACTGGTAACTGGAAAATTAAAGGAAGTTGCCTGCCAGAAGATAGACGAACAGACCGAAGCGTTAGTATCTATGATTGGGGACAATCAAGTGGACTACCGCTTTTTTCTTGGCTTTAAGCTCATGGTTACGGAAGAACAGCTCAATCTGAAGAACATCAAAAAATCGGCGTGGCTGACGTTCACAGAATTTCTCCATGAAGTGAACCACACGCTGATGAATGATTTTGTTTCCATGCCGAATGATGAAATCAACCGTTACATGAAAATGGAAAAGTTACTGGAAAATAAAATCTCCCGTCGCTTTAAGGTGCGTCGCTTGGAAATCAATGATTTTGGGTATCTCATGGAACATCTTTACGGCAGGGACGGTATCGCTTATGAAGATTATGAGTACCAGCTACCAAAGAAAAAATTGAACAAAGAAACGCTGATAAAATACTACGACCTTATCCGTCCGACAAGGTGTGTGATTGAAGAAAGCCAGCGGTATTTACGCTTGGAACATGAGGACAAGGAAAGTTATGTGTCCTATTTTACCGTCAATGCGATTGTCGGCGAGCTTGATTTTCCGTCAAGTGAAATCTTCTATTTCCAGCAACAGCAATTCACATTCCCCGTTGATACTTCTATGAATGTAGAAATCGTGGAGAACCGAAAAGCATTAACAACCGTACGCAACAAGAAAAAGGAATTGAAAGACCTTGACAATCACGCTTATCAAGCAGGAAGTGAAACCAGCTCAAATGTGGTGGACGCTTTAGACAGCGTGGACGAGCTGGAAACGGACTTAGACCAGACAAAAGAAAGTATGTATAAGTTAAGCTACGTTATACGGGTGTCTGCACCCGATCTTGACGAGCTGAAACGCCGTTGTGATGAAGTCAAAGACTTTTACGACGACCTCAATGTAAAGCTGGTACGTCCTGCTGGGGATATGCTGGGGCTTCATTCTGAATTTTTACCTGCCAGCAAGCGATATATCAATGACTATGTGCAGTATGTAAAATCAGACTTCTTGGCAGGGCTTGGCTTTGGAGCGACCCAGCAGTTAGGGGAAACTACGGGTATCTATATGGGCTATTCCGTTGATACGGGAAGAAATGTGTACCTGCAACCGTCTTTAGCTTCGCAGGGCGTAAAAGGTACAGTTACCAACGCTTTAGCGTCTGCTTTTGTCGGTTCGCTTGGCGGTGGAAAGTCGTTCTGCAACAATCTTCTGGTGTATTATTCGGTGTTGTTTGGCGGTCAAGCAGTCATTTTAGACCCTAAAAGTGAGCGTGGCAACTGGAAAGAAACACTTCCAGAAATCGCCCATGAAATCAATATCGTAAACCTAACAAGCGATAAAGGCAATGCAGGACTTCTTGACCCGTTTGTGATTATGAAGAATGTAAAAGACGCTGAAAGTCTGGCAATCGACATCTTAACATTCCTTACGGGTATTTCCTCTAGGGACGGCGAAAAATTTCCTGTGTTACGTAAGGCGGTTCGTTCCGTTACCCAGAGCGACAAACGAGGCTTGCTCCATGTGATAGACGAGCTACGCCGTGAAGATACGCCCATAGCAAGAAATATCGCAGACCATATCGACAGCTTCACGGACTACGACTTTGCACACCTGCTGTTTTCAGACGGTACGGTAGAAAATGCAATCAGTCTGGATAACCAACTCAATATCATTCAAGTAGCGGACTTAGTATTGCCAGATAAGGACACGACCTTTGAGGAATACACGACCATTGAATTATTGTCGGTGTCTATGCTGATTGTGATTAGTACTTTTGCCCTTGATTTTATCCATTCGGACAGAAGCATTTTTAAGATTGTCGATTTGGACGAAGCGTGGGCGTTCTTAAATGTGGCACAAGGCGAAACCTTATCAAATAAGCTGGTGCGTGCTGGACGAGCTATGCAGGCAGGCGTTTATTTCGTTACACAATCTTCTGGGGACGTGGCAAAGGAAAGTCTGAAAAACAATATCGGCTTAAAATTCGCTTTCCGTTCTACTGACATCAACGAGATAAAACAGACCTTAGAATTTTTCGGTATCGACAAGGACGATGAAAACAACCAGAAACGGCTTCGTGATTTGGAGAACGGACAATGCTTATTGCAGGACTTATACGGGCGTGTCGGTGTGGTACAGATACACCCAGTTTTTGAAGAACTGCTACACGCCTTTGATACCAGACCGCCCGTACAGAGAAATGAGGTGGAGTGATGAAAGAAAGGATAAAAGGTGCGTTCACAAAAAGGAAGATACTTCACTTTCTCAAAATGGCTCTGTTCATGGTGGCACTCTCCCTTATCCTGCTTTCACTTTTGGGGACGGTGGCTCATGCAACGGGACTTGTAGACGATACTATCAATGCAGAAAATCTTTACTCAAAATATCCGTTATCTAACTACCAGCTTGATTTTTATGTGGATAATAGCTGGTCGTGGTTGCCGTGGAACTGGCTGGACGGCATTGGAAAATCGGTACAGTACGGGCTTTACTGCATTACCAACTTTGTCTGGACGATAAGCCTTTATTTAAGCAATGCCACGGGCTATGTGGTGCAGGAAACCTATAAACTTGATTTTATTAACGATATGGCAGACAGTATCGGAAAAAGCATACAGACCCTTGCAGGCGTAACACAGAACGGTTTTTCCAGCTCTGGCTTTTATGTCGGTTTCCTGCTTCTCATTATCTTAGTGGTGGGACTTTATGTTGCCTATACAGGACTGATAAAACGGGAAACCAGCAAGGCACTTCACGCTGTTATCAACTTTGTGGTGGTGTTCGTGCTGTCCGCTTCTTTTATTGCCTACGCTCCCGACTATATCAAGAAGATAAATGAATTTTCATCAGACATCAGTACCGCTTCTTTGGACTTGGGAACAAAAATCATGCTCCCCAACTCTGACAGCGAGGGCAAGGACAGCGTGGACTTGATACGGGACAGCCTATTTTCTATTCAAGTGGAACAGCCGTGGCTACTTCTGCAATTCGGTAACAGCAACACAGAAGAAATCGGGGCAGACCGTGTCGAAGCTCTTGTATCGGCAAGTCCAGAGGACGAGGACGGGAAAACCAGAGAGGAAGTCGTGAAAACAGAAATCGAGGACAACGACAACAACAATCTGACAATACCGCAGGTAGTGAACCGTTTAGGTATGGTGTTCTTCCTACTGTTCTTCAATTTAGGGATAACGATATTTGTATTCTTGCTTACGGGCATGATGTTGTTTAGCCAGATACTTTTTATTATCTTTGCAATGTTTTTACCTATCAGTTTTCTACTTTCCATGATACCGAGTTATGAAAGCATGGCAAAGCAGGCAATCGTGAGGGTGTTTAATACCATAATGACACGGGCAGGAATAACGCTCATTGTAACAGTAGCGTTCAGCATTTCCAGTATGTTTTATAACATCTCCACGGACTATCCGTTTTTTATGGTGGCGTTCTTGCAGATAGTGTGTTTCGCTGGTATCTACATGAAGCTGGGCGACTTAATGAGTATGTTCTCACTTAATGCTGGCGACAGTCAAAGCATGGGACACAGGATTTTCCGCAGACCGTATCTGTTTATGCGACATCGGGCTAGGCGTATGGAACACCGTATTGCAAGGGCGGTAAGTGCTGGCGGTATTTCGGGCGGTGTCGCTGGTGCGGTTGCTGGAAGTGCCGTTGCTGGCAAACGGGCTGAAAGAAAAAATACCGCTTCTAAAGAAAATCGGGGCAATACCACTTCCAGCGTGGGACAGCGTGCAGGCTCAAAGGTGGGTGCTGTCTTAGATACGAAAAATAAAGTGAAAGACAAGGCAAATGCTGTCAAAGAGAATATCAAGGATATGCCGACACAGACCGCTTATGCGGTGTATTCCACAAAGGAAAAGGCAAAGTCCAGCGTGTCCGACTTCAAGCGTGGCATGGTGCAGGAACAGCAGTCCAGACAGTCGGGACGATTGGAAAGGCAGGCACAGCATAGACAGAGTATCGCTGACAAGCGTATTGAGCTTCAAAAGGCACAAGAAGCAAGGCAGGCACAGCGAAAGACGGACGGATCAGCGACAACGGGAGCTACCCGTCCCCATGAGCGACCAGCCACAGCTTCAACCATTCCAAAGCCGAGTGCGGAAAAAATGCAGGAAGTGAAACGCCCTGCCACAGCGACCACTTCAAAAGCAAGTGCGCCAGTCAAGACGAATGTTGTAAAAGAGCGTCCGTTATCTTCTGGTGCTTCTGATAGAAAAGCGACCCAGCCTGCACAGCCAGTACATAGGCAGAATGTAGAAAAAGTGGTATCGCAGGAAACACACCAGAATGACACCAAAGACCGCAGGATAAAGGTTCAGCAAACGCAAACCGTCCAGAAGAACCAACAGACCATAGAGAAAACTCGTAACCTTGTAACGAAGAAAGGACAGAAGAAAAAATGAAACTGAAACATATCGCTCTTATCGGCAGTCTGTTTCCTATCCTCTTTTCTCTGGTGCTTTTCTTTGGGGTGCTGATTAGTGCGGACAGCGACGATGAGAACAGCAACTTTTCTTCTGGCATTACGGGTATGAACTTATCCGCAGAAGTCTTGAAACATCAGCCTATGGTGGAAAAGTACGCCAGAGAAAGCGGTATCTCCGAGTATGTCAATGTGCTACTTGCTATCATTCAAGTAGAAAGTGGCGGTACGGCAGAAGATGTTATGCAGAGTTCGGAAAGTCTGGGTTTACCGCCCAACTCTTTAGATACGGAAAGCTCAATCAAGCAGGGGTGTAAGTATTTTGCGTCCCTGCTTTCTTCCTGCAAAAATCAAGGTATCGACGACTTGAATGTAGCAATACAGTCTTATAACTATGGCGGTGGCTATGTGGGTTATGTAGCTGGAAAAGGAAAGAAACACACTTTTAATCTTGCAGAGAGCTTCGCCCGTGAAAAGTCGGGTGGAAAGAAAGTAACCTATACTAACCCGATAGCCGTTGCGAAGAACGGGGGCTGGCGATATGGTTACGGAAATATGTTCTACGTCGAATTACTCAATCAATATCTGACCGTGGCACATTTTGATAATGCGACGGCACAAGCGATTATGAATGAAGCGTTGAAATATCAAGGCTGGAAGTATGTATATGGTGGCAGTAACCCGAACACTTCCTTTGATTGTAGCGGACTTGTGCAATGGTGCTATGGAAAAGCTGGTATCTCTTTACCGAGAACGGCACAAGCACAGTATGACGCTACCCAACATCTCCCACTCTCGCAGGCAAAGGCTGGGGACTTGGTGTTTTTCCATTCTACCTATAACGCTGGTTCGTATGTAACCCACGTCGGCATTTATGTAGGAAATAACCAGATGTACCATGCAGGCGACCCGATAGGATATGCAGACCTAAGTAGTAGTTACTGGCAACAGCACTTAATCGGTGCAGGACGAGTAAAACAATAGAAAGGACTTGAAAAATATGTTTAAGAAGAATAAGAAACAGACAGAAACTATCAAAGAACCAAAAGAAAAAAAGGTGCGTACTGTCAAGGTAGGCACACATAAGAAAACCGTGATTGCGTTGTGGGTGGTGCTTGTCGCAAGCGTGAGCTTTGGGGTGTATAAGAATTTTACGGCTATCGACCAGCACACCACCCATGAAAAAGAAATCATTGAACTTCGCTTGCAGGACACCAACGGGATAGAAAATTTCGTGAAGAATTTTGCGAAGTCCTATTACACATGGAATAACAGCAAAGAAGCGATTGAAGCAAGGACGCAGGCAATCAACGGTTATCTGACAAAGGAATTGCAGGGCTTGAATGTGGATACCATTAGAACCGATATACCAACCAGCTCCACGGTTACAGATGTGATTGTATGGAGTATCGAACAGTCGGGAACGGACACTTTTTCTGCTACCTACGAAGTAGATCAGCAGATAAAAGAGGGAGAACAGACAAGCAATGTGAAAGCAACCTATACTGTAAAAGTCTATGTGGACGCAGACGGGGATATGGTAATCGTTCAAAACCCTACCCTTGCACCAGCAGTTGAAAAATCAGACTATGAGCCTAAGACACCAGAAGCAGACGCAAGCGTGGACGCTGATACGGTAAATGACGCTACCGCTTTTCTGGAAACATTCTTTAAGCTGTACCCAACAGCGACGGAAAAAGAGCTTGCTTACTATGTATTGGGAAATGTGATTGAACCTATCGGCAGGGACTACCTTTATTCTGAACTGGTAAACCCTATCTTTATAAAGGACGGCGACAATGTGAAAGTCAAGGTTGCGGTAAAATTCATTGATAATCAGACAAAAGCGACGCAGGTATCGCAGTATGAGCTTGTGCTACATAAGGATAGTAACTGGAAGATTGTAGGATAAATGATATAGCGTGCATTTCCTATCAGATTTGCACGCTTTTACAAAACGACAAGAAAACTGTGCAAAAATATTGACTTGTAATGACCGAATGCTATAATATAAATGACAAGTGTACTTGGTATTATTTGAAAGGAGCGTTATATAATGGATAAAGAAAAAATACTATCACAAAACAAAAAAGAGAATCTATATCTTGATGAATACGAAAAACATATTAAACTTCAAGGGAAATCTTTTGGCTTAATGTTTGTTTTATTTATCTGCATTTTAATTCTTTTCATTAAAGCAGTTTGTAAAGAACCTTACTATGACATAATGACAATTATTGGGTCTGTGGCATTTGGCTCTATGGGTTATGAAGCACATATTTCAAAAAATAAATCCAAATTTGTTATTGCTTTATTCTTTCTTCTATTTATGGGGTATTACTTTTATAAATTTTTAATGATAGGTTTATAGAATGGACGAACATTTAATTTTGCGAAACAGATTAAAAACTGTACGAAAAGAAAAAAAATTATCACAAACAGAATTAGCTGAACTAGTCGGGGTTTCTCGGAATACAATTAGTTCTATTGAAACTGGACAATTCAATCCAACAGCAAAATTGGCATTAGTGCTTTGTATAGCTTTAGATAAAAAATTTGAAGAATTATTTTATTTTGATTAAAGGAGAGAACGATTATGGAATTAGAGGAATTGATTGTTGAAATAGTTATAGGATTGTTTTTACTTTTTATATCTTATCAAATAGGAATAAAAGAGAATATTACTTTATTACATGGTTATCATTATACACAACTTGACCCTAAAGATAAAAAGGTGTTTACAAAAAAAATAGGAATAGGCACTTTACTGGTTAGTATTGGTATTCTTGTTATGCCGATTATCAATTTAATCTCTCATTCTGAATTAGGCTATTACATAGGTCTTATTTTGATTTTTGTAGGAGTGTTTTATATCATATTCATCATTGTAAAATACAACGGAAAACTTATTAGCTTTAAAAAGTAGAATTGAGGTATGAATATGATAGGACTGAACAAAAGAGATATAAAAAAGGCATTGAAAGCTGGTGCAAAAGCTGGCGGTGTATCATTGGCTGATGTTCGGGCGGATATTGAAGCTACGATTGATGAAGCTATGAATAGCACCGACCCAGAGGTGCAGGCAAATTTCAAAAAGTATTTTGGGAATAAACGCCCTACACCAGAAGAATATATTTATATCATTACGAAAAAGACAAAGGCAAAATTATAATAAAAGGGTCGTGGAAATGCTTCACAAAATTGTGATCTGCATTATCACGGCTCTTTTACTCTCTGTTTACTTTCAAAACTGTAAGTGTAATTGAATACTGCCCTTGCTATAATTTAATTGTATTCCAAAACAAATAAATGTGGCAGGAAGAAAGGAGCGATTTTTAATGGAACACATTTTAAATTTAGAGCAAGTAAAAAAATACTACGGGGGTAACTCTGGAAATATCACAAAGGCAGTAGACGGTATTTCTATGTATGTAGATAAGGGCGAATTTGTCGCAATCATGGGAGCTAGTGGTTCTGGAAAGACTACCCTATTAAACTGTATCTCTACGATTGATACTGTAACCAGCGGACACATTACAGTCAATAATCAAGATATTACCAAAATCAAGGATAAAGATTTTGCTGATTTCAGACGTGAAAATTTAGGGTTCATTTTTCAAGATTTCAACCTTTTAGATACTTTAACGATTGGAGAAAACATTTCTTTATCATTGGTTATCAACAAACAGAACCCTACTGATATTGAGAAAAGAGTTCATGCTATCGCCGATAAATTGGGTATTCGTGATATTTTATCGAAATTTCCTTATGAAGTTTCTGGCGGACAAAAACAGCGTTGTGCTTGTGCTAGAGCCTTAATCAATGAACCGAAACTGATTTTAGCTGATGAACCGACGGGAGCTTTGGACTCAAAAGCTTCCAGATTATTACTGGAAACAATGTCTGAAATCAACAAGAAAATGCAGGCTACTATTTTAATGGTAACACATGACCCGTTTAGTGCGTCTTTCTGTGAACGTATTTTGTTCTTGAAAGACGGTAAAATATTCAATGAAATTTTCAGAGGGGAAAAAAGCAGAAAAGATTTCTTCAATGAAATACTGGATATATTAACCTTGCTCGGAGGTGAAGTGGGAAATGTTAGGTAAGTTAGCGTATAGAAATACAAAAAGAAATATTAAAGATTATTTGATTTATCTGATAACCGTTACTGCATCCTTTTCTCTTATATTTGCTTTTAATTTGGTGGCAAATTCTGATGAAATTGTAAAGTTATGTTCCAGTATGGATGCATTTAAGAATTCATTGTTCGCTGTAAATATTCTTATTATTTTTGTGATATGCTTTTTGATCAACTATACAACGAAATTTATGTTTGAAAAAAGAAGTAAAGAATTAGGAACATATATGCTTCTTGGCATTAAGAAAAAAGAAATTGCCCACTTAGTTGTAATTGAAAATATACTGTTGGGAATTTTAGCAATTGTATTAGCTATTCCTATTGGCTTTTTATTCAGCCAGTTTGTGTCGTTAGTAATTGTAAACTTACTGGGTATTCCAAAAACTCTCTTTATTTCTTTGAATTTTGTTTCTATTGGACTATTGATAATTTATTTTTTAACTATTTATGTTTTGGTTTTACTTAATCTATTAAGAAGAATAAGTAAAATGACGATACGTGATTTTCTTTACTTTGATAAACAAAATGAAAAGAAAATGTTCCGTGACAGTAAAAAAAGAAATGTCATTTTTGTTTTAAGTATTATTCTTGGTGTGATTTCTCTTTTTCTCTGGAATTCACGTTGTACTATGGATAATTTTAATAAGCAAGAAACACTCACCTGTTTGATGGTAAGCGTAATCATGTTGATTATCAGCATTTATGGTATATCTACAACTTGTGCAGATATGTTCTTGACTGTTTTGTTAAAGAATAAAAAAATGAAATATCAAAATGACAATCTGTTTGTAGCAAGAACATTTGCTTCTAAAGCAAGAACAATGAGCTTCACATTTGGTACATTGTCTATGTTGATTTTAACTTCACTGCTGGCTCTGAATTATTCTAGTATCAACAAAGCTTCGTATGATATCAGCGTGAATTTAAATGCACCATATGATATACAACTCTTTGATGATAAGCAGGTATTTGATGAATATATTCGAGTAATTGAAGAAGAATATACGATTGATAATACCATTGAGTACGACATTTATAAAGAGCCGAATCATCAGGTACAAAAATTCTTCCAATCAGAATATTATGATTTTGACCCAGTCTTGAAGTTAAGTGATTATAATAGGTTACTAGAATTAAGAAAGATGCCGTTGCTTTCTTTAAATGATAACGAATACTATATAGTTACAAATAGCAAGTTTGCATATGAGGTTGAAGATAACAAAGACATTGAAACCATAACAGTAGCAAATAAAAATTTGAAATTAAAAGGATATGACACTAAGTCTTATTGGAACTCTATAACTAATACTGGCAGATTTGTTGTTGTACTTCCAGATAAATATGTTCAAGGACTTGAAGTATCAGAAAATCATTTGATTATAGATACAAAAGAAGATACAGACGCAGAATTAGAAAATAAGATAAAAGAAGATATGCAACATCAATTAGTAAAGGTTGATGAAAATGGAGAAATAAATGATGAGTCGTATAGAGTAAACGTAAGAGGTGCAGAAATAGAACAACAAAAAGCAATGGTTGCAATAGTAGTCAGTCTGTTTATGTACATTGCATTTATTTTGATTTCCGCAGTAGGAACAATTTTGGCAGTTCAATCATTGAGCGACTCTACTAAATACAAATATCGCTACCTGACCTTGCGAAGATTAGGAATAAATGATAAGTCGCTATTTAAGACAATCAGAAAACAATTATTGATATTATTTTGTGTCCCTGCAATATCAGCAATATTGTGTTCTTTTGTGATGATGTCGTCATTGAATAATGTGTATCAACAAATTTTGGGAGATAAACACCTTTATCTAATGTACTTTGGCTTGAATTTAATTATCTTCTTCCTAATTTATAGTATTTACTGGATAGCGACGTATATCGGTTTCAAACGAAATATCAATGAGGAGAGTTAGATTTTTCTAGCTCTCCTGCTGTGGAATTATTATAATGGTAAATCAAGGGGGTGTTGAAATGAGAATAGCGATTATCGAAGATGATGAAATCACTCGTTTGGAGCTTTCTAAACTATTGAACACACAAGGATATGAAACAGTTTTATTGACTGACTTTGGAAATCTGACAGAGGAATTAAAGCAATATTCCATAGAACTGGTTCTGCTTGATATTAACCTGCCGTATGAGAATGGCTACGAAGTATGCAGGAAAATAAAACAAGTCATGCCAGTACCGATTATCTTTGTAACAAGCAGAGATACAAATGCTGACGAATTGAAAAGTATTCAAGTGGGCGGAATTGACTTCATCACAAAGCCGTATGACACGCTTATTCTTCTTGAGAAGATCAAGCGTGCATTGCAGTTGTCAAACCCGAGTAATTTCCGTGAGCTTGTCAAAAAAGATTGTACCCTTGATTTACATTTATCCATTTTGAAGTATCAAGAGCAAAGCATTGAACTGACAAGAAATGAATTTCGTATTTTGTACTACTTCTTTATGAACGAAGATAAAGTTATTAGCAAAGAAGAACTATTGGAAAAGCTGTGGAATGACAAATATTATATAGACGAAAATGTATTATTGGTTAATATGACCCGTCTAAAAAAGAAAATGAAAGAAATCGGTATTGTTCATTTATTGGAAAATATACGAGGAAAGGGTTGGAAACTGTGAGTTTTTTTACATTCTTAGAAGAAAAAATAACAGAGATATTGTTTCAGCTTTTCTTTCTTGCCGTAGTAGCATTTCTCTTGATTTTCTACGGTGTAGATACGCTGTTTGTTGTATCGCTGGTAATTCTGTTCATCAGCATACAAGGGCTTTTTCAATGGTGTTTGTATCGGAAGAAACGTAACGCTTCACAACATATTATTGATTTAGTAGACGGACTGGAAGAAACCTATTATATTGCAGACGTTTTACCAAAGCCAAAAGAATTTCAAAATAAAGCCTATTGCTACGCACTAAAAAAAGCCTGCAAATCTATGAATGATGAAATCGGCAAAATCACAGAGGAAAAGCAGGACTATCAAGAATATGTGGAAAGTTTCGTCCATGAAATTAAAATACCGATAGGAGCATTGTCTTTGACGTTTGACAATACAAAAAATTACACATTAAAAAAAGAAACAGACAAAATATTTCAGTTAGTGGAACAAATGCTCTACTATGCAAGAAGCGAAAATACGGAAAAGGACTATTTTGTAAAACAGTTGCAGTTAGACGAAGTGATACATAATGTCATTCTGAAATTCCGTCATTCGCTTATGGAAAGAAAAGCAATTATCAATATCCATGACATAGAAAATGTCATTTATACTGATGAAAAATGGCTGACATTCATTCTATCTCAAATCGTGCAAAATGCGATTAAGTATTTTGATAAGCAAGAAAATAAGCTGACGATATACAGTCAAGACAATGGTACAAATATATTACTTGTGGTTGAAGATAATGGTTGTGGAATAAAAGCGTCTGATTTATCCCGTGTATTTGAAAAAGGTTTTACGGGTTCAAATAGAAACAAGGCAAATGCAACGGGTATGGGACTGTATCTATCGAAAAAATTATGCGATAGGTTGGGCTTGAAATTGGATATTGCTTCTACGGAAAAAGAATATACAAGACTGACCATTACATTTCCAAAAGGAACAGTTCATAATTTTTCAGAGTAATTTGAAAACCATGCCAACATTGATACGGTGCTTTAAGGGGGCTTGCATTATGGAAAGCTTTAAGTACAATTCTTTGCAATCAAATTCCACCTAATAGCACACTATTAAAAATTGAATATGTTTTAGCTTTAAAGGCTCGTACAGACTATATGTTTTGTGCGGGCTTTTTTCATACCCGAAAAAAATTTAAAAATTTTTCAAAAGAGGTCATTAAATCACACCTTTCATTCCCTATATGGTGCGGAAAGAGGGATAAACACTTTTCAAATCATAGTGGAAAGGGGGTGAGATTGATGAAACCGTCTGACTTCCAGAAAACAGTTCAATGTCGCTTTGAAAGTTGTTTGAAGAAAGTTGTCCGTCATATTGTAAAGGACTACCAACAAGGATTGAAACGACGAAAAGATAAAGAAATTCCATTCTGTGAACTTCCAGAAATTTTCGTTGAAAATTTTGCTGTGTGGGATGACTACGAAACAGATTATACAATCTTTTCAGTATGTGGCATTGATATTCGTGTCCTTGATGATGAGCTGGCAGAAGCCTTGAAAAAACTTCCAGAAAGAAAGAGAAATACTCTGTTAATGTATTACTTCTTGGAAATGACAGAAAGTGAAATTGCCAACTTACAAAAGATTACGCAAAGCGGTGTATTTAGAAACCGACATCATGCTTTGGAAACTATGAAAAAAATACTAAAGGAGAAGCAGTAAAATGAAGCAAACATTTAAGAAGCCGTCCTACTATTTGCTTTCGCAAGCAATGGACGGGGACGAAAAAGCGATTGAAAAAATACTGGCATTTTATGACCCGTACATATCAAAGTGCTGTTTGCGCCCACTCTATGATGAATACGGCAATGTCTATATTGTTGTAGATATGGAGTTAAAGGGACTTATCCGAGAAGCACTTATCAAAATGATTTTAGGGTTTGATATTGCCTTAGAAATCGAAGAAGAATAAGCAGTTTTTAGCAGAGCATGGTTTAATGTTCCCCTCTTTCCTGCTCTGCCCTGCTTTTACATGAAAGCAACACGCTTTCGCCACAGCTCTTTGACAACTGAATAAAGCAGACAGATACGTTTGTGAGATAGCGAGCCACGGGGACTGTACGCCACGACCTTTCCAAAAGAAAGCGAGCGACTCACGCAGTGATCCGAGAGCGACTGTTGGAAAAGTCGTTTTGCCATGACCTATCCTCACAGAATAATGATACGTCCGCATGGTGCGGTTCTGCCCACAAGAATGGGAATAGTTGAGATACTAATGGAGCTTTCCAAAGCCGTCTGTCTGCTTATGTAACTTATAAATAGACACACAGTAAAGGGGGTGTTACATTATGTTAAATACTGATGTGTTAAATGATGTGATGTTCCAGCGAGGTAAGGTGTTGGAATATGAATAAAACGAAGATAAGAGCAACGGAACAGCCGATTGCTGTTGATATAGAGGGACTGTCTGCTAGGTTATCTTGTGGTCGTGCTACTGCAAGAAAGATTGGCGAGCAGGCAGGAGCAAAAATTGTGATAGGTCGCAGGGTTCTTTATTCCATAGAAAAAGTCAAGAAATACTTGTTATATTTGGAAGAATAGAGCGATTTTCTATTTATGTTCTCTGGCGTGTGTAGTATAATAAGAAAGGACAAAGCACGCTGTGAGAACAAGAAAAGAGGCTTTTTCAGAAAGGAATGGTTCTCATGGCAATTAGTAGAAAAGACCCAAAAGGAAGAAAATTAAGAGAGGGCGAAAACTGGCGTAATGATGGAAGATACAGTTATCGTTATACAGATGTAAGAACAGGCAAGAGATTGACAGTCTATGCACAAGATTTACCAGAGCTTCGAGAAAAAGAGAAGCAGATTGCAAAAGATATGGAAGATAATATATTGACAGACGGAGCAATCAAAAAAATGACGCTTAACACGTTGTTTGAGCGTTATATGGCAACTCGTGAGCTGGCTGATACTACAAGAGTTAGTTATGTTCGTGCTTGGGAAAACAGAGTAAAAGACGAGATTGGAAATATTAAAGTTGTTCAGCTTTTACCCTCACATATTAAAGCGTATTATGCGAAACTTTCCAAAGCTGGATATGCTTATTCTACAATCAAGTATATTCACAACCTGCTTTATCCTGCATTAGAAATGGCTGTTGATGATGATATTATCCGAAAGAACCCTGCAAAAAGTTCCATTAGTGATTATGGAAAACCAGCAGAGGAAAAAGAAGCCTTAACAGTTTCTCAACAAGAAAAGTTTATGGAGTTTGTAAAACAGAGCAATGTCTATAACACATATTATCCTATGTTTACCATAATGATTGGTACGGGGTTAAGATGTGGGGAGCTTATTGGTCTTACATGGAAAGATATAAACATCAAGGCAAAAACGGTTAATGTAGACCACCAGCTCATTTATAAGAATTTAGGCGACGGTTGCAAGTTCCATATCTCAACACCAAAAACGTCGTCGGGTATTCGTATTATACCTATGACACAAGAAGTTGCAAAAGCCTTTGAGGAACAAAGAAAAATCAATTTTATGCTTGCAAAGGATAAGAGCATTGAGGTGGACGGGTGTTCGGGGTTTGTCTTTACAGCAAAATCGGGCAGACCGCTTATGCCGAATGGCGTAAATAGTGTTTTATACAACATTGTAGACGCATATAACAAAACCGAAGTAGAGAGAGCAAAAAAAGAGCATAGGAAAGCAGAGCTGTTACCAAAGTTTTCAGCTCATGTAATGCGTCACACAGCTTGTACCAGAATGGCAGAGTGCCGTATGGACGTAAAAGTTCTTCAATATATTATGGGACACGCTCATATAGATGTAACAATGGAAGTGTATAACCATATTGGAGAGCTGACAAGGATTGAAAATGAGATTGCAAGACTAGATAGTATGGTGTTAAATGCTTGACACCACAAAAAGAGAAATTGGTGTCAAATTGGTGTCAAAACAGAAAAAATCACAATTTCAAAAGAAATAAGATACTGCAAACCATTGATTTTAAAGGGTTTGCAAAAAAAATCTCAAAAAATTAGCACTCACCTCTTGACAGTGCTAACAATCCATGCTATATTAAAAACCGTAATAAGAAACTACCTATACAAAACGCAGCCCCTGCGAGTTACTTTTTTAAAGAGCCGCGGCAGCTGCGTTTTATATATAAAAATAGGTGGGTGAAATTATTTTCATTCACCCAAGCTGAAGGAGGAGAGCCTATGAACATCAGCAAATTTACGCAGAAATCCGTACAGGCTGTTCAGGATCTGGAGAAGGTTGCTTACGAATACGGCAATCAGGAAATCGAACAGGAGCATCTGTTATATACCCTCCTGACACAGGAAGACAGCCTGATTCTCAAACTGATTGAGAAAATGGAAATAAATAAAGATTATTTTATTGATACTGTAAAGAAAGCTCTGGATGCCAAGGTAAAGGTATCCGGCGGAGAACTCAGATTCGGACAGTATCTGAATAAGGCTTTGGTAAATGCAGAAGATGAAGCTAAAGCAATGGGAGATGAATACGTATCCGTAGAGCATCTTTTCCTGTCCCTGCTGAAATATCCAAGCCCCAGCATGAAGAAAATCTGGAGCGAATTTGGCATTACCAAAGAGCGTTTCCTGCAGGCACTTTCCACAGTACGTGGAAACCAGCGTGTAGTAAGCGACAATCCGGAAGCCACCTATGATACTTTAAATAAATATGGCGAAGATCTTGTGGAAAAGGCAAGAAGCCAGAAACTGGATCCGGTAATCGGACGTGACAGTGAGATCCGGAATGTGATCCGTATTCTTTCTCGTAAGACCAAGAACAATCCGGTTCTCATCGGTGAGCCCGGTGTTGGTAAAACAGCCGCTGTGGAAGGTCTTGCACAGCGAATTGTAGCAGGAGATGTTCCGGAAGCACTGAAGGATAAGAAAATTTTTGCCTTGGATATGGGCGCACTGGTAGCAGGTGCCAAATACCGTGGTGAATTTGAGGAACGTCTGAAAGCAGTTCTGGAAGAGGTGAAAAAGAGCGAAGGTCAGATCATCCTGTTTATTGATGAGCTTCATCTGATCGTAGGTGCAGGTAAGACGGATGGCGCAATGGATGCCAGCAACATGCTGAAACCAATGCTTGCCCGTGGTGAGCTTCACTGCATCGGTGCTACCACACTGGATGAGTATCGTCAGTATATTGAGAAAGACGCTGCCCTGGAACGTCGTTTCCAGCCGGTTATGGTGGATGAGCCAACTGTGGAAGATACCATTTCTATCCTTCGTGGCCTGAGAGAACGTTACGAAGTATTCCATGGTGTTAAAATCACAGACAGCGCACTTGTTGCAGCTGCAACACTTTCACATCGTTATATTACAGACCGTTTTCTTCCGGATAAGGCAATTGACCTGGTAGATGAGGCCTGTGCCCTGATCAAGACAGAGCTGGATTCCATGCCGACAGAGCTGGATGAGCAGCGCCGTAAAATCGATCAGATGAAAATGGAAGAGCTGTCTCTGAAGAAGGAGACCGATAATTTAAGTAAAGAGCGTCTGGAAGAGCTTCAGAAGGAGCTTGCGGAAATGCAGGATTCTTTCAACACCCAGAAGGCTCAGTGGGAGAACGAGAAACATTCTGTAGAGAAGCTTCAGAAGCTTCGTGAACAGATTGAGGATATGAACAAACAGATCCAGATCGCAAGACAGAACTATGATCTGGAGAAAGCTTCCGAACTGCAGTATGGCGAGCTGCCGAAATTACAGCAGCAGCTGGAAATCGAAGAGCGCAATACAAAAGAGAGCGACAGAAGCCTTGTCCACGAAGTAGTAACAGACGATGAGATCGCAAGGATCATTTCCCGTTGGACCGGCATTCCGGTAGCAAGGCTGACAGAGGGAGAGCGTGCCAAACTGCTTCATCTGGAAGATGAGCTCCACAAACGTGTTATCGGTCAGGACGAGGGTGTACGCCGTGTAACCGATGCCATCCTTCGCTCCAAAGCAGGAATCAAAGATCCGACCAAACCAATCGGTTCTTTCCTGTTCCTTGGACCAACCGGTGTTGGTAAAACAGAGCTTGCCAAAACCCTTGCACAGACTCTTTTCGATGATGAGCAGAATATGGTTCGTATCGACATGAGCGAGTACATGGAGAAATACTCTGTATCCAGACTAATCGGAGCTCCTCCGGGATATGTTGGATACGAGGAGGGCGGACAGCTGACAGAAGCCGTTCGTCGGAAACCGTACAGCGTTGTACTTTTCGATGAGATTGAGAAGGCACATCCGGATGTATTCAATGTACTTCTGCAGGTACTGGATGATGGCCGTATTACCGATTCCCAGGGACGTACTGTAGACTTCAAGAATACGATCCTGATCATGACCTCCAATATCGGATCTCCTTATCTGCTGGATGGTATTGATGAAAATGGTGAGATCAAGGAAGAAGCCCAGAAAGAGGTTATGGATGATCTGCGCGGACATTTCCGTCCGGAATTCCTGAACCGTCTTGATGAGATCATTCTGTTTAAGCCGTTGACAAAAGATAATATTGGTAGTATCGTTGATCTGATGGTAAAAGAGCTGAATGACCGTCTTGCCGACCAGGAGCTTTCCCTGGAGCTGACAGATGCAGCCAAGAAGGATGTCATTGACAATGGTTACGATCCTGTCTATGGAGCAAGACCTCTGAAGCGTTATCTTCAGAAGTACGTAGAGACACTGACCGCCAGGAAAATTCTTTCAGGCGAAGTCCATACCGGCGATACACTGGTATTGGATGTGGAGAATGGAGAGTATGTGGTTAAAGTGAAGTAAAAGAAAAGGAGTCCCAGTCTTATGATACCAAAAGATCCTATGATTCTGCTTAGTTATGTAAATACCCAGCTTCGAGATTATTACGATTCTCTGGAAGCCCTGTGCACCTGCCGCGGACTGAACAGGGAATCCCTGTTGGATAAGATGGATTCCATCGACTACCACTACGACGAAGAGACCAACCAGTTTATTTGAAATCACAATATTCAATAATTTAATACCGCTTGTCAAAGCTGTGAAAACCGCTTGGCAGGCGGTATTTTTTTGTAACAGGAAATTCCTGTTACGCATTACATAAAAAGCCTGCCGGGCAGGATTGCACTGCGGCGGAAGGGGTGTTGTCGCTCCAGGCGACCCGCCGCAAATGGAGAATCCTGCAAGCAGGATTCTTTTTACCATGAAAATTCCGGACAACAGATAATGTGGTCTTATACATAATAATTAGCCGACAAAATAAATACATATTTTAAATTCAATAAATTTAAGACACAAATCTAAAAAAAATATAAACTGCACAAAAAACACTTGCGTTTCTTGTGGAAAAGTGTAAACTATAAAATTAGTCGGCTAACTAATATGAGAAAGCTGAACAGGAACTTGAAACTGTAATACACACTCCAAAGCTTGTATCTCAGTTTCAGACAGCAAGTGAGGTGAGAATTTGGAAAACAACAATGAGAAAAGCATTCAACGTCTGATTATGGAAATCAGCCGCATGTATATGGAAAAATGCTTTGGTAAACTTAAAAGTCTGGGAATCCATCCAAGACAAATGCCGATTCTGGCTGTTCTGTGGAAAGAAGACGGATGTAGCCAGAAAGAACTGGCCAGCCAGTTAGGCGTGAAGCCGCCTACTGTTACCGTAAGTATCCAACGCCTGGAAAAAATCGGTATTATAGTTCGAAAACAGGATGAAAAAGATCAACGCATAAGCCGGATTTATCTTACAGAAGAAGGAAAAGCAATAATTAATGAAGGTATGCGCATGGCAAAGGAAGGAGAAAAACAGGTTCTGAACGGATTTTCCGAAAGTGAGTTATGTCTGATGAAACGATTCTGCATACAGATCAAGGAAAATATTGCGGCAATGCCAGCACCAGAGTTTTCACCGGAAGAAATGTGCATGGGACATTTTTGCCATAATAAAAAGTAGCACAGGAAACTGAAAAACAAAGCAAAAGGCAGAAAAGCCCGGATGTTTTGAAAAAATGTAGAAAGGACAACCCAAGCATGATTAAATTAATGAAGTATCTGAAAAAATCAGCAGGCTATATCGTCCTGATCATTGGACTGCTGTTTTTGCAGGCATACTGTGATCTGTCCTTGCCGGATTACACCTCCAAGGTAATTAACGTAGGGATCCAGCAGGGGGGAATACCAGATGGTGTTCCGGAAAAAATGCGTCAGAGCACAATGGAAAATCTGCAGATTTTTATGGACGAAGACACACAGAAAGAAGTTCAGGACTCTTATGTCCTGGATGGAGACACATATGAACTGAAAGATGGCATTACAGGGGATAAACGTGAGGAATTAAACGATCTTCTGTGCAAACCTCTGATGATGTACACCTCTTTTACCTCTGGCAGTGAAGAGAGCCAGAAAATGCTTTCCCAGATGCAGGTATCGGAAGGAACGGACCCAATGCAGGTTTTGTCAGCAATGCCGGAGGATGCAAAAAAACAGATGCTGGAGGCTGCAGATGAGAAGCTTTCCGACATGCCGGAATCTATTCTTACACAGGCCGCTGTCAGTGGTGTGAAAGCAGAATACGAAGCTATGGGCGAGGATCTGGATGCAATTCAGATGAATTACATCCGGACATCCGGAATCCAGATGGTCCTGATGGCGCTGGTGATCATGCTGGCCGCTGTAAGTGTTACTTTCCTTTCAGCAAGAGTGGCAGCAGCCCTTGGACATGATCTGCGAGATAATGTATACCGCAAGGTCATTCATTTCTCCAGCAACGAATATCATAAATTTTCCACTGCATCCCTGATCACGCGAAGTACCAACGATGTGCAGCAGGTGCAGCAGGTTATGACCATGATGTTCAGAATCGTTCTGTATGCGCCCATCCTTGGCATCGGAGGCGTGCTCAAGGTTCTCCAGACCGATTCCTCCATGACCTGGATCCTTGGAGCCGCAGTAGCTATCATTTTGATTGTTATTTTTGTACTGTTCCAGATTGCAATGCCGAAATTCACCAGGCTGCAGACTCTCATTGACCGTCTGAACCTGGTAACCAGGGAAATCCTTACCGGAATCCCGGTTATCCGCGCGTTCAGCCGTGAGAAGCATGAGGAAGAGCGTTTTGAAAAAGCAAATATGGATCTGACAAAGACAAACCTGTTTGTAAACCGCTGTATGACATTTATGATGCCGATCATGATGCTGATCATGAACGGTGTATCTGTAGCGATTATCTATTTCGGTGCACATGGCGTTGACAATGGAACTATGCAGGTAGGAAATATGATGGCATTTATCCAGTACGCAATGCAGATTATTATGTCCTTCCTGATGATCACAGCAATCTCCATTATGCTCCCAAGGGCAAACGTGGCAGCCGGCCGAATCTGTGAGGTCCTGGAAATGGAGCCATCTGTAAATGATCCGGAGGAACCGGTAATGCCAGATAAGCAGGAAAAAGGAACGGTCGAATTTGACCATGTAAGCTTCGCTTATCCGGAAGCCGGGGAAAATGTCATCAACGATATTACCTTTAAGGCAGAAAAAGGCCAGACGGTTGCTATCATCGGAAGTACCGGAAGCGGTAAGAGTACACTGGTCAACCTGATCCCCAGATTTTATGATGCAACGAAGGGCTGTGTCAAAGTAGATGGTGTGGATGTACGAAATATGACACAGCATGAGCTTCGTGACCGTCTGGGCTATGTACCTCAGAAGGGAGTCCTGTTCTCTGGAACCATCGATTCCAACATTCGTTACGGTAAGCCGGATATGCCAGAGGAAGATGTAAAACTGGCAGCTCAGATTGCCCAGTCCGATGACTTTATTGAAGCGAAACCGGAAGGCTACAAAGCACCTATTTCCCAGGGAGGAAATAATGTATCCGGTGGCCAGAAGCAGCGTCTTTCCATTGCAAGAGCGATTGCCAAAAAGCCGGAAATCCTGATCTTTGACGACAGCTTTTCCGCACTTGATTTCAAGACTGACAGCAAGCTTCGCAAGGCTCTGAAGGAAAAGACAAAGGATATTACCACGATTATCGTAGCACAGCGAATCAGCACTATCCTGAATGCAGATCAGATCATTGTGCTGGATGACGGAAATATGGCAGGCATCGGCACCCACAAGGAATTGATGAAGAACTGCGAGGTTTACCGCCAGATCGCCATGTCACAGCTTTCAGAGGAGGAATTAGCATGAGTGAAAACAAAGCCAGAGGCCCTATGATGGGTGGTCATCGGAGCCGTGCAATGAACTCCGGGGAAAAGGCAAAAGACTTTAAAGGAGCAATGAAACGACTTTTGAAATACATGGAACGCTACAAATTCCGTTTCGTTCTCATGTTTCTGTTTGCAATTGCAGGAACCATTTTTAACATTGTAGGACCAAAGATCCTTGGAAAGGCAACAACAGAGCTTTTTAACGGTCTGGTAGCCAAGGTAAACGGCACCGGAAGCATTGATTTTGAAAAAATCGGCTATATTTTGTTATGGACATTAGGACTGTATCTGGCAAGTGCCTGCTTCTCCTTTATCCAGGGTTATGTGATGACCGGAATTTCCAACGATGTCACCTACAATTTACGTAAAGATATTTCAAAGAAATTCAGCCGCCTCCCAATGAACTACTATGAGAGCCGGACAAACGGAGAAATCCTTTCCCGCGTAACGAACGATGTGGATACCCTTCAGATGAGCCTGAACCAGAGTATTACCCAGCTGATCACATCAGTTACCACCCTGATCGGTGTGTTTGTGATGATGTTGTCCATCAATGTGTGGATGACTCTGGCTGCCCTTCTGATCCTTCCGCTGTCCATGCTTATCATCAATTTCGTTATGAAGCACTCCCAGAAATATTTCCAGGCACAGCAGAAGTATCTGGGTGAGGTAAATGGCCAGATTGAAGAGAACTACGGTGGACACAATGTAGTGAAGGTATTTAATAAAGAAGAAGACGTAGTTGCAGAATTTGAAAAAGACAACCAGAAGCTTTACGAATCAGCATGGAAATCCCAGTTTTTCTCCGGAATCATGATGCCGGTCATGCAGTTTGTTGGAAACCTTGGATATGTTATGGTAGCCCTTCTTGGAGGATGGTTCACGATCAAGGGTTCTATTGAAGTAGGTGATATTCAGTCCTTCTTCCAGTACATCCGTAACTTTACCCAGCCCATCCAGCAGATCGCACAGGTAACCAACCTGCTTCAGTCCTCAGCAGCCGCTTCCGAGCGTGTGTTTGAGTTCTTGGATGAGGAGGAAGAGGAGACCACCAAAGAGAATGCTGTTTCTATTGACGGGCTCAGCGGAAATGTAGAATTTGATCATGTAAGCTTCGGTTACAATCCGGAAAAGATCATTGTCCACGATTTTTCGGCAAAGGTCAAAGATGGTCAGAAAATTGCGATTGTAGGGCCTACCGGTGCAGGAAAAACCACCATGGTTAAGCTGCTTATGCGTTTCTATGATGTAAACAGTGGTTCTATTAAAGTAGATGGCCATGATGTAAAAGATTTCAACAGAAGCGAGCTTCATGAAATGTTTGGAATGGTGCTTCAGGACACCTGGCTGTTTTCCGGAACCATTATGGAAAACATCCGCTATGGACGGCTGGATGCTACCGATGAGGAAGTGATCGCAGCAGCAAAGGCTGCTCATATCCACAACTTTATCATGCAGCAGCCGGGAGGCTATAACATGGTTCTGGATGAGGAGACCAGCAATGTTTCCCAGGGACAGAAGCAGCTCCTGACAATCGCAAGAGCCATTCTTGCAGACAATAAGATCCTGATCCTGGATGAGGCTACTTCCTCCGTTGATACCAGAACCGAGGTACAGATCCAGAAAGCTATGGATAACCTGATGAAAGGCAGAACCAGCTTTGTCATCGCTCACAGACTTTCCACCATCAGGGATGCAGATCTGATCCTGGTTATGAAGGATGGCGACATTATCGAGCAGGGCAGCCATGAAGAGCTGCTTGCAAAGAAAGGCTTCTACGCAGATCTTTACAACAGCCAGTTTGATAAGATGCAGACTGCATAAAAGTAAGTGAAACAGATAAAAAAATACAGCAGCTTTTTCGGAAAATATACGGAAAAACTGCTGTTTTTTTTGTCTTCAGAGAGAAAAAATCCAGGGATTTGCTGTCTGTACTTTTACCCGCAGATAATGTATAATGGAGCAAAGTTTCTGCCGGAAAGGAAGGCAGGGACAAAGTCATGACAACGAAAAAACTCATTTATTGCAGCAGCCCTAGGTGTCTTTTTACAAGACTGGTAGAAAGGGCTGCAACGCGAATGTTAAAGGAGTATACCCCCAATGACAATTGATAATAAAGACGGAGCAGCTTTTCTTGCATACGTTACAGATAAATTAGAAACCAGGATCGCCCATATCAGCCAGTCCATTCTGGAAGGACAGAAGGATATCGAAGGAATGCATGAGTATTACTGGGAGAACTATACGGAGATGGACCAGTATGGTTACGAAAATTTCGATAACCAGCAGGCACTTCTTCACCAGATCAACGCCAACGAGCAGCAGATCCATTTGCGAAAAAGATTTCGTAAAATGCTGGATTCCCCTTTCTTTGGAAGAGTGGATTTCGTATTTGAAGGGGATGAGGAGCCGGAGATTTTTTATATTGGAATCGGAAATTTCGCAGAAGAGGCAGGGCATACGCCGCTGATCTATGACTGGCGTGCTCCTGTCAGCGGGCTTTTCTACGACTATGATAAAGGTCCGGCGTCTTACCAGGCACCGCTGGGAACCATCTGCGGTGAAATTGCTTCTAAGTGGCAGTACAAGATTCGAAATGGCCGTATGATTTACCAGTTTGAAAGTGATGTGAAGATTGATGACGAGATTCTTATGGCAGAGCTTGGCAGCGGAGGCAGCACTGCGCTGAAAAATATTGTCCGCACCATCCAGAAGGAGCAGAATGCCATCATCCGAAACAACAGGGATAAGATCATGGTAATCCAGGGCGCAGCCGGAAGCGGCAAGACCTCCATTGCTTTGCACAGAATTGCCTATCTTTTGTATCACGACCGCAAGAACTTGAAATCCTCCAATATCCTGATCCTGTCTCCCAACAGCATTTTTTCTGATTATATTTCCCATATACTTCCGGAACTGGGAGAGGAAAATATTAAAGAAATGAGCTTTGATCTTTTTGCCTACAGACAGCTGAAAGATACGGTATCTGACTGCGAAGACCGTTATGACCAGATTGAGCGCAGTCTGAATTTCCCGGATATGCCTTCCTTATATAAGGAAAAACAGTCCAGGGGATTTTTGAATCAGATGGAGGGGTATCTCACCTCCTTAGAAGATGAGCTGATGGATTTTCAGGATGTGGAATATAAGAGCTTTACGAAAAAGGAAGAGGAGATCATTGATCTTTTTTACTTTAAATTTCAGGATATCCCTCTGTTATCACGTATGGAGGCAGTTGCAGAGAATTTCATTGATGAGGTAGAGACGCTTCGGGATAATGATATGGATGAGGAAGAACGTGCCATTGTAATGGAGAAATTCATGAATATGTATGAGACACAGGATCTCTATGTGATCTACAGCCGTTTTCTGGAAAGCTGCGGCTATCCGGGACTTCCCCATGTACAGCTTCAGGAGCGAAAGCTTCGGTACGAGGACGTCTATCCGGTACTTTACATGAAGTACCGCCTTCTTCGCCAGACCAGTCACAATGGTATCAAGCACCTGGTAGTAGACGAAATGCAGGATTATTCAAGGCTTCAGTATCTGATCCTTAAAATGATGTTCCCCTGCCGCATGACCATTCTGGGGGACAAAGCCCAGACTATGGAAGATGAGGCTCAGGATGTCCTGGGATTTTTACCGAAAATTTTCGGAAAAGAGATCCGCAGGATCGTCATGAACAAAAGCTACCGAAACACTGTGGAGATTGCTTCTTATGCGAATCAGCTTGCAGGGATTACAGATATGGATCTGTTTGATCGTCATGGCGATCCGGTGGAAGAATTATTTTTTAAAGGGAAAAAACAGCAGGCAATGGAAGCGGCTCTGGATGAGCTTGTGAATAAGCTTCAGCTGGGAGCAGAACAGTTTGAGACAGCTGCGTTGATCCTTCGCACGGAATCTGAGGCAAAAGAAGCCGCCCGCATTCTGAAAGAAAAACTGGAAAATACAGGGTTTGATATGGAAAATCGTTTCTCGTACCTGCATCGTGACAGTACCAGCTTCTGCAAAGGCCTTACAGTTACTACGTTTTATCTTGCAAAAGGTCTGGAATTTGACCAGGTATTTTCCCTGTTCCCTGCAGCAGATCATAGCCCGATTGCAAAACAGGGACGTTATATTGCAGCTACCAGAGCGCTTCATAAATTGCATATGTACGAATATGGAAAATAAATATTACAAAAGTATGACAAACAGAGCGTAAAATAAAAAAGAAATTCAGGTTAGTAAAATATGCTGTCAAATACAACGTACATTTTGCAGACAGTATTTTACCAACACTCTTTGAAAAAATGTATAAAGTTCGTCACGAAAGTTTATAATATTTTCACAGCAAATTTAGATTCTGTAGTGGGAAATCCATTGACAGGATTGTAATAAAATTGTAAAATACAGCTCGGGAGATTTTTATAAACGAGAAATATTTTCGTTTTGTTAATGAAATAGAATAATGTAGATTTACAAAATTTACTTATGAAAAGAAATAAGGAGGATACTATGAAGAACAAAAAGATTTTAGCAATCTTAACGATATCAGCAATTGTTTCTGCAGCTGCTACAGGCTGCAGTTTTGGCGGAGACGAGCCGGAAGAACAGGTAGTGGTAACTGAGACACCTGCTCCGGAAGCAACCGCTACACCAACTCCGGAGCCAACCATCGCGCCAGACGTACAGGACAGCACCTATACATCAAGCAATGGGGCTGTCTCCATTAAGCTTCCAGATGCTACCTGGTCCAATAAGGCGGATGAGGCAGATATGCTCAGCTTCGAATCCCCGGAGCAGGGTAAGATCCTGATCCTTCATGGACAGGGAGAAGAGGACATGTCTTCTGCTATGCTTCCGGATACGCAGGATCTGGCTGTGGCATTAGAGCAGGCTTCTGACCTTGCAGAAGGTACTGATTTTGAGATCCAGGATTATACCGCCAGTGATGTGGAGGGAGTAGGCGTTTATTCTTACACTGTGAAGTACACAGATGCTTCCAAGAGCGGCGGATATGTTTATGCGATCCATAAAATTTATAAGAGCTCTGATGAGTATTACAATATTTGCGGATCTGTTGTGGATGAGGCTTCTTATGCAGGAGTTAAGGCTGCAGTTGATTCCTTCGGAATTGCAGGAGAGTCTTCTTTGAAAGCTGCTGCACCGGTACAGTCTTCTGACAGTGCAGACGGAAGCACTGAGGGAAGTACAGATGGTTCCACTGACGGAACACAGAGTGCAGGTACTGATTCTGCGTCCTCAGGTGATGGAAGCAGTGATGGAACAATCACAAACTCCGGCGGATTTACCCAGGAGCAGCTTACAGACACCAACCAGACCAGAACTATTTACCGTAACTCCGATGGCCATCCCCTTGTAATTACTCCGGATGGAAATGGAAACTGGGTTGACTTTGATGGAAATACCTATCGTTTTGTAAATAATGAGGACGTTTACGATCAGAATGATGTGGATTATTACTGGCATGGAGAAGGTGCAGACGTATATTATATGCCTGTAGAGTAATAACAGAAAAAGCAGAATGTTGACTTACACGGACACAGCTACCCGGGATGGATGGCTGTGTCCGTGACAGTTGGAGGGAATATGGATAATTTTCAGGCTTATGGCGAATTTGCCAGAGTATATGATATGTTCCAGGACAATGTGGACTACCAGACCTGGGGCAAATGGCTGAAGCAGCAGCTTGCAGCGCAGGGAATCACAGACGGACTTGTGCTGGATCTTGGCTGCGGCACGGGAACCATGACTGAGATACTGGCAGAGGCTGGCTATGACATGATCGGAGTGGATAATTCCGGGGAAATGCTGGCAGAGGCCATGGAGAAGCGGGTAGAGTCCGGGCATGACATCCTGTATCTTCTTCAGGATATGCAGGAGTTTGAACTTTATGGAACCGTACGGGCTGTGGTAAGCGTGTGTGACAGTCTGAATTACATAACAGAGGAAGAGGAGCTGGAGCATGTGTTTGCCCTGGTAAATAATTATCTGGATCCTCAGGGGATTTTTCTGTTTGATATGAATACGGTTTATAAGTATCAGACTATGATCGGGAATACTACGATTGCTGAGAACCGGGATGAGGGAAGCTTTATCTGGGAGAACAGTTATGATGAGGAGACCGGGATTAATACATATGAGCTGGCTCTGTTTATTCCAAGAGAGGACGGACTTTATGAGAAGGATGAGGAGGTTCACTATCAGAGAGCCTATTCTTTGGAGAAGATCAAGGAACTTACTGGAAAAGCGGGGATGGAGCTTCTGGCAGTGTATGATGCTTATACACTGGAGCCACCGAAGGAAGATAGCGGCAGGCTTACCTTTGTAGTAAGGGAACATGGTAAATGATAATATAATAATAAGATAAATAGCTATAGGATTACGATTAACATTATAACAGTATAGATTGGAGAATACACATGAATGATTATATCATCCGCGCGACTGCAGCTAACGACCAGATCCGTGCATTTGCGGCAGTGACCACTGAGATGGTGGAGACTGCAAGAGAGCACCATAATACAAGTCCGGTGGCTACGGCAGCGCTTGGAAGACTTCTGACTGCAGGAGCCATGATGGGCTCCATGATGAAGGGGGAAAAAGATGTTCTGACCCTTCAGATCAAGGCCGGCGGTCCCCTTCAGGGAATTACGGTAACTGCCGATTCCCAGGGAAATGTAAAGGGCTATGTAGGAAATCCAGATGTCTGCATTCCAGCAAATTCCAAAGGTAAGCTGGACGTTGCAGGAGCAGTTGGTCCTGGATTCCTGACTGTGATTAAGGATATGGGGCTAAAAGAGCCATACAGCGGACAGGTTATGCTTCAGACCTGTGAGATCGCAGAAGACCTGACCTATTATTTTGCGACAAGTGAGCAGGTACCGTCCGCAGTTGGACTTGGAGTCCTGATGAATAAGAATAATACAGTACGTCAGGCTGGTGGATTTATTGTACAGCTGATGCCATTTGCAGAGGAAGAAGTGATTTCCAGGTTAGAACAGAACGTACAGAAGATCAATTCTGTCACCAACCTGTTAGAGGAGGGACATACCCCGGAGAGTCTGCTGGAGAAAGTGCTGGAAGGCTTTGAAATGCAGATTAACGAGAAAATGGACACCCGTTTCCACTGCAACTGCTCCAAGGAGCGAGTAGCGAAAGCGTTGATCAGCATCGGCAGAAAAGAATTAAACGAAATGATCCAGGAAGGCAAGCCAATCGAGATGAACTGCCATTTCTGTAATACCAACTACAATTTCACAGTAGAAGAGCTGAAAGAAATTCTGAGAAGATGCTGCAAATAAGCTGAATTGAGACAGAATCACTATTTTCCGTCATAGAGCATGCAGATTGCGGTATATTTCACCCGAATTCGGTTGCCGTAGCCCGCTACGGCGCCCTCATCCGAGCGAAATCTCCCACAAATTGTGACGCACATCTTGCAGAAAGCCTTTTTCAAACACACTCTAAGGCGTGAAAATGGTAGGATAAGAGAGGACTAGGATATGAATCAGGGATTTATTAAAGTAGCGGCAGGAACGCCGCAGGTTACAGTTGCTGATTGTAAGGCCAATACCAGGGCAATTCTGGAAGTAATCCGTGAAATGGAGACACAGCATGCAAAGCTGATGGTACTGCCGGAACTTTGCATCACAGGCTATACCTGCCAGGATCTTTTCCTTCAGAGAAGACTGCTGGACAGTGCATGGGAGAGCCTTCTGACTATTGCAGAGGAGACTGCGGATGTGGATGCGCTGATCTTTGTGGGACTTCCTATGCGGATGAACGGCAAGCTCTACAATGTGGCAGCAGTATTGAACCACGGAAATATTCTTGGATTTGTACCTAAGACTCATATTCCAAACTATAATGAATTCTATGAGCAGAGACACTTTGCTTCCGGGGCAGATGTGTGGACAGATGTGACAGTTGGGGAGGAAAGCGTACCTTTTGCCAGCAATCTGATTTTCTCATGTGAAGGACTGCCGGAGCTGACAGTTGGCGCGGAGATCTGCGAGGATCTGTGGGTTCCACTTCCGCCTAGTGTAAATCTGGCACAGGGCGGTGCCCATATTATCGTCAATCTTTCAGCCAGTGATGAGATGGTTGGCAAGGATTCCTACCGCCGTGATCTGGTGAAGGGTCAGTCTGCCAGACTGGTGTGCGGCTATATTTACGCCACAGCAGGAGAGGGTGAATCCTCCCAGGATCTGGTATTTGGCGGACAGAACCTGATCGCAGAGAATGGCACCATGCTGGCAGAGGCGAAGCGCTTCCAGAACACTGTGATTTACGGAGAAATTGATGTGCAGAGACTGGCAGATGAGAGAAGAAGACTTTCCACCTATCCGGCATCTGATGATGCTGACTGCCAGATCGTACCTTTTGATGTGGAAGTGGAAGAGACCTTTCTTACCAGGAAGTTTGCCCCCTATCCTTTCGTACCTTCTGTAAAAGAAGAGCGTGATATGCGCTGTGAGGAGATTCTGAACATTCAGGCTATGGGACTTAAGAAGCGAATGAGCCACATCCACTGCCAAAAGGCAATGGTCGGACTTTCCGGGGGACTTGATTCTACACTGGCATTGCTTGTAATTGCACGTACTTTCCAGCTGATGGGACTGCCATCTGAGAATATCCGCTGCATTACCATGCCATGCTTTGGTACCACAGACAGAACTTACCAGAATGCTTGCAAATTAAGCCAGTGCCTTGGTGCTGCTCTGACGGAGGTCAATATTAAAGAGGCGGTAAATATCCATTTCCGTGATATCGGTCACGATGATTCCGTTCATGATGTAACCTATGAGAACTGTCAGGCCAGAGAGCGTACGCAGATTCTTATGGATATGGCAAACCAGGAGGGAGCACTTCTTGTGGGAACCGGTGACCTTTCCGAGCTTGCTCTTGGATGGGCAACCTATAATGGAGACCATATGTCCATGTATGGTGTAAATGCCTCTGTTCCCAAAACGCTTGTAAGACATCTTGTCCGCTATTATGCAGATACCTGCGGAGAGAAAGAGCTGGAAGAAGTTCTTCTGGATATTCTGGATACTCCGGTAAGTCCGGAGCTTCTGCCACCTAAGGACGGCAAGATCGCACAGAAAACAGAAGATCTGGTTGGTCCTTATGAACTTCATGATTTTTATCTGTATTATATGCTTCGTGCAGGCTTTGAACCGGATAAGATCTATCGCATTGCCTGCTGTACCTTTGAGGGTACCTATGACAAGGCTACGATTCTGAAATGGCTGAAAATCTTCTACCGCAGATTTTTTGCCCAGCAGTTCAAACGCTCCTGTCTTCCTGACGGCCCGAAGGTAGGTAGTGTGGCACTGTCTCCAAGAGGTGACCTGCGTATGCCAAGTGATGCAAGCGCAGCGGTATGGATGGAAGCTCTGGAGAAGCTTGAAGTATAAAACTATTGTGCGGTACGCTTTTTATGCATTTTGCAGCTGTATTTCGCGTAGCATACAGCTGTAAAGGTAGGAAATAATTAGGTTTGTTTATTGCTCAGACGGCGGAGAACTTACATGGTTCTCCGCCTTTTTTAATGCATCTTCAATGGCAGAAATAAGCAGCTGTGACGTATATTTTCTGTCCGTGGAATATTTCAGGTCGTCCAGGGACTGGCTGTCAACAATCTGGCTGGCCAGTGATTCCAGGGAAGGCTTTACCAGCGGAAACATGGCAGTGGTGCTTTCACTTAAATTTACCAGCTCAATAGACTGGATATTGTTTTGATCTACTGTAACCTCCACGTCAAAAGTATTTTTATTCAAAGTAAGGGAACTGCGGTAAACGCCAGGCGTATAAAGCCCCTCTCCAGCAGCAGAAGTGGTCTGGCTTTTTCCAGGCCCGAACATAAAGTAGATCAGGATTCCCAGAAGAACAGCAAGAATCAGAAAGGCGATGGTATATACCACTTCCTTCATATGTAACACGATGATCCTGGTTTTCGAACTCATGGACTGCGCCTCCTGTATCGCACTGATAATGAAAAAAATAATCCTGGCCGCAAAAACCAGGCTTTAATCTTCTTATTCTATCCTATTATCAAAGCATGGAAAATATGATAGAATATAAAGCAGAATTTTTTTTTATCAGATACAGGCTTTTTTTATTCCATACAATTGGCAGAAGGAGGAAAAAACGTGTCCCTACAATTCATCATCGGCAGCTCCGGTATTGGCAAGACGCATTATGCATGTGAACAGATCATCCGGGAATCTATGGAAAATCCACAGCACCTGTACTATATTATCGTCCCGGAACAGTTCACCATGCAGACACAGAAAAACGTAGTCGAAATGCACCCCGGAAAGGGAATCCTGAATATCGACGTGCTCAGCTTTCAGCGCCTTGCCTATCGTATTTTCGAGGAGACAGGCGGTGCCATGGAAGTGCTTCTGGATGACACTGGAAAAAGTATGGTTCTTCAGAAGCTGGTGCAGCAGCATCGAAAAAATCTGCCCTATCTTGGCAGCCAGATGAACAAACCGGGCTATCTGGACGAAGTGAAATCTCTGATTTCAGAATTTATGCAGTATGATATCCGGGAAGAAGAACTGCAGGACATGCTGGGAAAAACAGGGGAAGACTCTCTTCTTCATATGAAAATGCAGGATGTGGGTGTCCTTTATCAGGCCTTTCTTCAGTATCTGGAAGGTCATTATATGACTGGCGAAGGCGTGATGGACGCTTTGAAAAAAGCTATTCCTTTTTCTGATAAACTGAAAAAATCTGTACTCCTTCTGGATGGCTTCACCGGTTTTACTCCGGTGCAGATGAACGTGATCCGGGAACTTTTAAATGTCTGCGATAAGGTTCTGGTAACTGTCACCATGGATGCCAGAGAAAATCCCTTACAGATGGGAAAACCACATCAGTTATTCTATATGAGCAGGAAAATGATCCACACATTGTCCGGTCTGACCAGCAATCTGGATGATCCCGTTCTTCTGAAGGATGAGAGAAAGGGCCGCTTTGGAAATTCCACCTCCCTTGACTTCCTGGAGAAGCATCTTTTCCGCTACAGAAGATCTGCCTATGAGAAGAAACAGGAAGAAATCTGCATATTTGCAGCAGAATCCCCTGTAAAAGAACTGGAAGAGACAGCCAGGAGAATACGCCGTCTGGTCCGTGAAAAAAATATGAAATACGGAGAAATCGCTGTGATTACCGGAAATCTGGAGGCGTACAAAAGTATTGCATCTCAGGTATTCGAGGAATCCCGGATCCCGTATTTCCTGGATGAGAAGCACACCATTCTGATGAACCCATTTATAGAATATATTCGTGCTGCTCTTGAAATGGTTACAAAGGGTTTTTCCTACGAAAGTGTTTTCCGATATCTGCGCTGCGATATGTCCGGCCTTGGAAGGGAACAGGTGGATATGCTGGAGAATTATGTGCTTGCCCTTGGAATTCACGGTTACAAAAAGTGGTCCGAGAAGTGGGTGAGAGTTTACCGGACCATGGATCCGGAGGATATTCAGGTTCTGAACGAATACCGGGAAATATTTGTGAGGGAGGCTGAGATCCTGGCTCAGGGATTTTCCAGTGGAAAGAGAAAAGTATGTGAATATTGTTATAGTTTATATCAGTTTATCGCAAGCTGTGAAATACAGAAAAAACTAAAGAAACAGGAGCTTTTCTTTAAAGAAAAAGGAGAAAAAGCTCTGGAAAAAGAATACGCCCAGATATACGGAATTGTTATGGAACTTCTTGACCGCATGGTAGAGATCCTTGGAGAGGAAGAAATTACAAGAACGGAATTTGTCCAGCTTCTGGAAACTGGTTTTGCCAAGTCAAAGGTTGCGCTGATCCCGCCCAGTATGGATCAGGTCCTTGTTGGAGATATGGAAAGAACCCGTCTGAAAGAAATAAAGGCATTGTTTTTTGTAGGTGTAAACGAGGGGAATATTCCGAAAAATACAGACTCTGGCGGAATTTTGACCCAGATGGACAGAGAATTCTTTGCAGATGAGGGAATGGAGCTTGCACCAGGTCCGAAAGAGCTGATGAACACCCAGCGCTTTTACCTGTACCTGAATCTGACAAAGCCAAGTGAGCATTTGTGCCTTTCCTACAGTTTATCAAATGGAAAAGGAGAACCTATAAGTCCTGCATATCTGATCCACAGTATACAGGCTCTATATCCCGGACTGGAGGTGAAAAATGCAGGTGATGAGGAATTCAGCCTGAACGCCATGGAGCTTCCGGGAACCAGTCTGGAATGCTTCCTGAAAGGTCTTGGAGAGGGCGCTGTGGGACAGGGAAGTCCTTTGTACAGCGAGCTTTACAGCTGGTATCTTAGAAGTCCTAAATATAGGACTTTAGCCCAAAAGCTGGTGGAGGCTTCCAGAACCAGAAAGCCTGCTGATATTATCAGCGAAAGTGTGGCAAAGGTTCTCTATGGAGAGGTGTCGCCCTACAGTGCCACCAGGCTGGAGCGTTATTCTGCCTGTGCTTTTGCCCATTTCCTCCAGTATGGTCTTAAACTTACGGAGCGTGCAGAATATGAATTCCGCGCCATGGATATGGGAAATATTATGCACAAGGTGCTGGAGTCTCTGATAAAGGAAGTGAACAAAGAAAAGCTTTCTCTGGCAGAGCTTTCTGAGGAAGAGCGGGATGCGCTGGCAGACCGCCTGGTAGATGAAATAAGTGCAGATTATGGCAATACCATTCTAAAAAGCAGTGCACGCAATGAATATATGATTCAGCGCACCAAGCGAATGGTACGAAGAACTGTGTGGGCAATTCAGAAACAGCTGAAATCCGGGGAATTTGAGCCGGAAGGTGTGGAAGTTGTTTTTCAGGGCGGTCGGATCGATCGCGTGGATACTATGGAGACAGATGATGGGAAGCTGTATGTCCGGGTCATTGATTATAAGACCGGGAATACTTCTTTTGATCTGGTTTCTTTGTATCATGGTCTGCAGCTGCAGCTGATGATCTACATGGACGGTGCCCTTACCGTAGAGCAAAACAAGCATAAGGATAAAGAGGTGATTCCTGCAGGGGTATTTTATTACAATATCAAGGATCCTATGATTCAGGAAAAAATAGATGCAGATATAGAGACTGTCCAGGAAAAGGTGCTGAAGGAACTAAAGATGAACGGACTGGTTCTGAAAGATAAAGAACTGGTACAAAAGATGGACAGTTCCCTTGTGTCAATTCCAGTATCCTTTAACAAAGACGGAAGCTTCCGGAAAAATTCTTCTGTAGCCTCAAAAGAGCAGTTTGATATTTTAAACCGTTATGTAAAAACAAAGATTTCTCATATCAGACAGTCCATTATGACCGGAGATGCCCAGGTTTCCCCTTATATGATGGGAAAGAAAAATGCCTGTACCTACTGTCCTTACAGCGGCGTATGCGGTTTTGACATGGATATTCCAGGCTATGAATTCCGCAGGCTGAAAAACTTTACAGATGAAGAGCTGTGGGATGCTTTTGTGAAGGAGGTGGATGAATAATGGCAGTGAACTGGACGAAAGAGCAGGAGCAGGTTATCAATTTAAGAAACCGGAATATTCTGGTAAGTGCAGCAGCTGGTTCCGGAAAGACTGCGGTGCTTGTGCAGCGAATTCTAAAAAAGGTGATGGATCCGGAGCATCCCGTTGACATTGACAGGCTTCTGATCATGACGTTCACAAGAGCAGCAGCAGGGGAAATGCGGGAACGAATTGCAAATGCCCTGGAGGATGCTCTCTGTGAGAATCCGGACAATGAGCATCTGCAGCGCCAGACTACCTTGATCCATACGGCGCAGATCACCACGATAGATGGCTTCTGTGCTTATGTGATCCGCAATTATTTCCATCTTATTGGTCTGGATCCTGGTTATCGGACAGGAGAAGAGGGAGAATTGAAGCTTCTGAAAGAGGACGTGATGAAGGAGCTTCTGGAGAACTATTACATAAAAGATGACAAAAAGTTTAAGTATTTTATCGAATGCTACGCATCAGGCAAAACAGATGATGGAATCAAAGAACTGATTTATTCTCTGTATAATGCTGCCATGAGCAATCCATATCCGGATACCTGGCTGGAAGAATGCATAGATAGTTATAGAAATACGGATTTAGAGTCTGTAAAATCATCAGAATGGATGAATTTGTTATGGAAAAACATTACGGAGGATCTTTGCCAGGCAAAGGAACTGATTACCCAGGCAAGAAGCTTTTGCAATGCGCCAGGAGGACCATACCTGTATGATGAAGCACTGCAAAGTGATCTCATCCTCATTCGTGCAGCAGAAGAGAAAGCCGCCGCCGGTGATTTTGACGGAGCAGGAGAGCTTCTTGGCAAACCGGCTTTTGCCGCTCTTTCCAGAAAGAAACCAAAAGATCCTGTAGATGATACGCTGAAAGAGCAGGTAAAATCTCTTCGGGAAAATGCAAAGGATATTTTAAAGGATATTGGAACACGGTATTTTTCCGTAAAGGAGGAGGAACTTCCAGTGCTTCTGGAAACCTGCCGGGAGCCTGTAGAAATGCTGGTGGAGCTTACCAGGGAATTTATCCGTATGTATGGAGAGAAGAAGCGGGAAAAAAATATTCTGGACTTTACGGACATGGAGCATTTTGCACTGGAAATCCTGATTCAAAGGGTTCATGCAGCGGAAGAAAATGGCGAAAACGACGGTGATTGGACTGGAGAGAGCAAGTACATTTATCACATGAGTCCGGCAGCACGTGAACTTTCCCTGAAATATGACGAGGTCATGGTGGATGAGTACCAGGACAGTAACCTGGTACAGGAAATGATCACCAACTGTGTTTCCGGCTGGGCAGATGGAAGAAAAAATATATTCATGGTAGGTGATGTGAAGCAGAGCATTTACCGGTTCCGCCTTGCCAGACCGGAGCTTTTTATGGAAAAGTATGAACAGTACAGTTTAACGGACAGTACGGAACAGCGAATCGATCTTCATAAAAACTTCCGCAGCCGGTCCCAGGTGTTGGATAGTGCAAACTTTATTTTTCGTCAGATTATGGGAACAGATCTTGGTGGAATTGCCTACGATAAAGCCGCAGCTCTTTATCCTGGAGCTGTGTTTCCGGAAGGAAACAAGGAAAGCTTTCTTCCTGCAGAAGTTCTTCTGGTAGAAAAGGATTCTGAAGAACTGGAGGATCTGATGGAAGGAAAGGATGCCCGGGAACTGGAGGCTCTTGCTATTTCCCACAGAATTAAGGAAATTGTGGGAAAAGAGCTGGTACTTGATAAAGAAACCAAAGAATATCGTCCTGCGAAATACGGAGATATTGTAATCCTTCTTCGCACCGCCTCCGGCTGGTCAGAAACCTTTACAGAGGTGCTTTCTGCCCACGGAATTCCTGTGTATGCCGCTTCAAAGACGGGATATTTTTCCGCACTTGAGGTGGTTACGATTCTGAATTATCTGCAGGTCTGCGATAATCCTCTTCAGGATATTCCTTTGACGGGTGTGCTGAGGTCGCCGCTGGTGGGATGTACTACCCAGGAGCTTGCCGTTTTGCGGGAAGAACATCCGAAGGGGATGCTGTATGACAGCGTGTTGAATTTCCTGGAAGAATATGAGGGGCAGGAAAGAACTCTTTACAACAAATTACATGGTTTTATAGTCCTGCTGAATGAAATGCGTGATCTTGCGGTGTACACTCCTGTGCATGAGCTGATTCTTGAGATTCTCCGCAGAACCGGCTATGGTAATTATGCGAAAGCTCTGCCAAATGGTGCACAGCGGAGCGCCAACCTCGCTATGCTGGTGGAAAAGGCAATGGATTATGAGAAGACCAGTTACAGAGGCTTATTTAATTTTGTCCGATATATTGAACATTTGCAAAAATATGAAGTTGATTATGGCGAAGTAAATCTTTCTGGCGCAGGAGAAGGTTCCGTGGAAATCATGACGATCCACAAGAGCAAGGGACTCGAGTTTCCGATTGTAATCCTTGCCGGTATGGGAAAACAGTTCAATATGCAGGATCTGAACGCCAGACTTCTGATTCATCCGGATTACGGTCTTGGCGCTGACGCCATTTTGCCAGACCGGCGGATGATTGTGTCAACACTGTATAAGCAGGTGATCCGCCGTAAGCTTCTGGAAGAGACTCTGGGGGAGGAAATCCGAGTACTTTACGTTGCCCTGACGCGTGCCAAGGAGAAACTGATCATGACCGGAACAATAGGAAATCTGGAAAAAAGGCTGCTTTCTTTATACAGATTCCGCGAAAATGAACAGGAACTTCTTCCGGCAGAAACGAGACTGAATGGAAAAACTTACTGGGATTATGTGCTTCCTGCGCTTGCAAGGCACCGCTGCATGGATGAACTTTTTGAGGAGTTTGGATTGCTGCCATCCCATGATAATCTGCTTTATGATGATCCGGCAGAGTTTCAGGTGAAAAGGATCACAGCGCGGACTTTAACGGAGGCTGAAGTGGTGGAACAGGCTGTCGGGCAGATGGAAGACGATATTCTGGATAACTGGGATTGTGAGAAAATCGTGGATCCTGAAATCAAAGCGGAACTGGAAAAGCGTTTTGGATTTGTATATCCTTATGAATATCGTAAAGATATTCCGGTGAAGGTCAGCGTATCGGATCTGAAAAAGAAGAGTTACCATGAAGATACGGATATTGAAGAAGCTGTATATTTCGAACCGGACATTGTTCCGCTGGTTCCAAGATTTATTGAGGAAAAGAAGGAAACGGAAGAGGCGTTCACAGGTTCGGCAAGAGGTACTGCTTACCATCGTGTGATGGAATGTCTTGAGTACAATAAAACGGATAGTGCACAGCAGCTGAAAGAGCAGATCAACGCATTGGTTCAGAGCAAAAAAATGTCTGAGGCAGAAGCAGAATGTATCAGAATTTCAGATATTCAGTCTTTTGTGAATGGGGCACTGGGGCAGAGAATGAAAGTCGCTGCATTATCGGGGCTTCTTTTCAGGGAACAGCCTTTTGTCATTTCCAGAAGTGCTGCTGAAATAGATGAGGCATGGGATCCCAAGGAACGTGTGCTTGTGCAGGGAATCATAGACGCTTATTTTCTGGAAGGGGATGAGATCGTGCTGGTTGATTACAAGACGGATCGTGTGCGCAGGGGGGAAGAGCAGAAGCTGGTTGATCTGTATCACACTCAGCTGGAGGATTATGCTCAGGCACTTCATAGAATGACTGGGCGCAGGGTGAAAGAGAAGTATATTTATTCCTTTACGTTGAAAAAAGAGATATTGTTAGGATGATTGCTTGTGTTCGCAGAAGGTGCGTGGATGTGGCGTGCCTGATCTGAGAACTGTGCGAAGAACCCGGAAAATCTAAGAGGACAGGATTTTGCTAAAAGCGAAGACATGAGAGGCCAAACTCGCTCCTTCGGAGCTCAGACAGTGTCCTCTCATGTCTTCAACGCAAAATCCTGTCCTCTAAGATTTTCTCGGAACCTCCGCAAAGCCCTCAGACCAGGCACGCCACATCCACGCACGTCGCAGGCGGAAGGGAAAGCGAAAATTTGACAAACTTACACTCTCCACCCCGCTGGATACTTATTTTTCAATGTCCCATTCACAAGTTTTCCAAACCCAAGGGGATACCCTTCCACACAAAGCAAATGCCATCCTTTAGAATGAGCAGCCTCCTCAGGCTCAATTGTAAGAGTTTCCCCTTTCAGATACCGCTCCAGTCTTGGATCATCCACAGAAAGGGAAATCACAGCTTCAGCTTCATTTTTCCGGAAAGCCAGTGCAAGCGGCTGAGCCGGTTCAAACCGGTTTTTCTTCAGATCTCCCAGATAAAGTCCGTTCCGAATAAACGTAAGTCCTCTGAAATTATAGGAAACAGACGGCAGATAATAAACTTTATCTGCCCGGACCTCCACCCGGTTCCAGTCAAACTCCTGGCCGTCTAAAGTTTTCAACCCGATTTCTCTGAAAAATTCTTCCATATACTTCCGGACATCTGCAGCCAGACGACTGGTCTTAGAAGTACCAGCGGAAGGTCCAGCCGTTCCCTCCTTTTGCAAGAGGGCTAGAAAATGCCCCTCCCCCTGCATTTTATGGGGAAAAATGCGCACACATTTTTTCAGTTGTGGATTCCCATCTCCCCATTCAGGATTTCCGGTGGAAAAGCCCTCATAATCCTCCATGGAAATCAGAGACAGCTCCGGCCGTTCCCTGAGAAGCCAGGAAATGATCTGCTCATCCTCACAAGGTGCAAAGGTACAAGTAGAATAAAGCATCTGTCCTCCCGGCTGCAGCATGTCTGCCGCATTCAGACAAAGCTGTTTCTGAATTCTGGAAAGCTCCTCAGACTTCTCAGGAGTCCAGTCTTTGGCAAGAGCTTCCTCCTTACGGAACATCCCCTCTCCGGAACAAGGTGCATCCAGAATGATCTTATGGAAAAATTCCGGAAAATTCTTTACCATTTTTTCAGGCTTTTCATTGGAAACAAAAAGATTGGGAATCCCAAACAGTTCCAGGTTTCGAAGCAGTGCTCTTGCCCTGGTAGTGCTGATATCATTTGCAACCAGAAGTCCTTCACCCTTTAGGGCGGAACCAACTGCAGTTGCTTTTCCTCCAGGAGCTGCACACATATCCAGCACATATTCCCCTGGCTCCACCGGAATACGGGAAGCGGGGGTCATGGCACTTGGTTCCTGAAGATAATAAAGTCCAGCCTGATAAAGAGCACACCGGGATGGCCTTACATCCTCATTGTAAAAATAACCATTCGAAACCCATGGGATTTTTTTCACTTCAAAGGGCACGATCTGTTCAAACTCCTCACAGGAAATCTTTGCCGTGTTTACCCGGAGCCCATAAGTACGCGGCTGTTCATAAGCTGCCAGAAAAGGTTCAAAATCATCCCCAAGCATATCCTTCATCCGATGAAGAAAAGCCTGAGGCAGAGCTGATAATCTATCTGAATCCATAGAAAAATCTCCTTAGTACTGAAATAGAATGATATGAGTGTCAGATTTACTGCGTAAATTTCACGAAAACAGTGAAACACATCTTGCAGAAAGCATTTTTTAAACACATTTTAGTATAGCGGAAGAAAAAGAACAAGTCAAACATAAGCAAAAGAATCCATTGGAATTTCCTGGTTTTTCCACTATAATTAAATATAGAATAATCATTAGAGCGTGTTTGAAAAATTATTCCTATAAATCATACTCCGGAAACGGTGTAAACAGCAATATACTTATAAAACAAGAGAGTGAGGGTATGAAATGCCTAAAGAAAAAATCAGCCTGAATTCCATTTACATATCAGACCGTTTACAAAAATCCCTGCAGCCTGTTTCCAACAGCGCACTGACTGCCATAACAGCCCCTATGGGATATGGGAAGACAACCGCCGTAAACTGGTATCTGTCCAGACTGGCGAAAGACAGTCAGGCTTTGCTGATCCGGATCAGTATTTACTCCCAAAACCTTTCCATCTTCTGGAAAAGTGTGCAAAATGCATTTTCCTTCGCAGGTCTTAACTTTCTGGAAAACTACGATTGCCCGGAAGATGAAGCTTCCGCTGGATTCTTGACGGAAATTCTATGCTATCAACTGGAAAAATGTGAAAATTGTTATATTTTTATAGATGACTTTCATCTGTTAAAAGATGACCGGGCGGCCACTTTCCTGTGCAGAATGGCAGGGAGGATTCCGGAAAATGTGCATCTGATCGTAGCAAGCCGAAATCATTTTATCAGTGATGACTGGATTGTAAGACTTGGAGGAAGACTTCACAGAATAGAAATAGACGATCTGCGTCTAAACGCTGGGGAGCTGTCAGCCTATATTCGCCGCTGCGGAACTAGCCTGACAGACAGCCAGCTTGAGCAGCTTCTGAAATCCAGCGAAGGATGGTTCGCAGCTGTTTACCTAAATTTGTGTTCTTTTTCAAAATCAGGAGAATTGCCAGGAAAAACATCTGATATTTACCAGATGTTTTCCGCTTCCATGCTGAATCCTTTGCCAGAAGACAGAAAAGAATTTTTAAGTGCCATGGGGCTTGCAGATGAATTCACGGAAGAGATGGCAGAATTTATTACAAAAAGAGAAGACGTACACCAGATCCTGAAAACGCTCACCAGGCAGAATGCTTTTGTCACCTGCCTGAATGACGGGCAGACTTACCGCTTTCACCATATGATGAAAGAGTGCGCGTTTCGTGCGTTCAGAACACTGGATGATTCCAGACAGGCTTTCTATTATGAAAGATATGGTGCATGGTATGAAAAATATGGTGCCTATATCCATGCCTTGTCAGCATACCGGCGAAATCAGAATTTTGCAGCTATTCTCCGGGTGGTGCAAAAAGATGCCGGAATCTTACTTGCTTCTCTAAAACCGGAAGAGGTTCTGGAAGTTTTGAACAGATGTCCGGTTTCCGTTTTAAAAGAATATCCGCTTGCAATTCTGGTTCTTATGAGATGCATGTTTAACTGGAAAAATATTCCCAAAATGCTGGAACTGAAAGAACTTCTTCTGGCATCCATCAGAGAACATCCAAAGCTGTCTGAGGAAGAGAGAGGAAATCTTCTGGGCGAATGCGACCTGATCCAGAGCTTTCTTATGTACAATGATATTTCGAGAATGAGTCAGTTTCACCGCAGTGCCAGCGAGAAGATGACAAGACCTGCCATCAGTATCCGAAGTGACGGAGGCTGGACGTTTGGCTCCCCATCTGTACTTATGATGTTTCACAGGAAAAGCGGAGATCTTGACAAAGAGCTGGAAGAGATGAACCAGTGTATGCCTCATTATTACAAGATCACAAACGGACACGGACAGGGTGCAGAAACGATTATGAGCGCAGAGGCTCACTTTATGCGCGGAAATTTTGTTGATGCCCACATAGCATTGGAAAAGGCTTATACCCAGATTCAGGGAAACGGGCAGGAGAGCATTGCACTTTGCTGCGATTTTCTGGCACAAAGGCTGTCTATCTGCATGGACATAAAAATGAGAAATACATTTGAAGAACGTCGAAAAGAACTGCTGCAGGGGCATAATACCACCTGGGTCAATATTTTTGACAGCACCTGCGCCTATTACTATGCAGTCACCGGACAAACGGAGCGGATTCCGGCTCTCTTTGGAGCGCATATGCTTTCTACGGTGAATTTTCTGGCACCTGGGAGACCGATGATGGAAATGATCGAGAATCAGGTTTATCTTGCCCAGGGAGAATATTCGAAGGTGATCGGAAGAAGCGAATCCATTCTTGCCATGTGTCAGGCTCTTCACTACGATCTGGTGGCGCTTCATGTGCAGATCCAGCTTCTTGCGGCCAACTGGAAGCTGGGAAAAACAGAACAGGCGCTTGAACTTTTGAGAGGATCACTTTCCCAGGCTTTTCCAGATGGAATCCTTATGCCATTTGTGGAGAATTATCCATACATAGAGGAGCTTTTGAAGGGAAGCTTTTTCGGAATCAATGAAAATTTTCTTTTCAGGATCACCAGAATGGGGAAAGAATGGGAAATGCGGTGCGATCAGTTAAAAAAAGAGGAGGCGTATCCGCCGGTCTTTAAAGTACTGTCAGATCGTGAGCTGGAGATTACGGAGCTTATGGCGAAGCATATGAGCAACAAAGAAATCGCCCAGAGTCTGTTTTTATCCGAGGGAACTGTGAAGCAGTACATCAATCAGATTTATTCCAAATTACAGATTCCCGGGGATGTCCGGGTGAAGCGCAAGTATCTTTTGGAGATGATGGAAGGGAAAAGCTAACTGGAAGTTAATACTATTTTTGTCAGAGAAAACGTATAGTAAAGGTACAACATATTTCGACAGGAGGAAAATGGTATGAAGAGAAAAATAGTTACAGCGGTCATCGCGTTTATTTTATGTGCAGCAGTTGTTCCCACAGCTGGTATTTACAGCGTAATGGCAGAAAACGAGGATACGCTTCAGGTAGAGGACGGAGCTGACTATGCAGCACTTTCCGGTGTATGGAAAAATGAAGATGCACAGGCTGATGAAACTCTTACCTTAAGTGCAGACGGATTGTTTGTATATCACACCGGAGAAGGCGATGATGTTCAGGGATATCTGGAATATGTGGATGAATACAACGACGGAAATGGCAGATATGACATGTACAATCGCATGGGCATGTGGCTGGAGGGATTTTATCTGGACTCCGCGGATACTCTTCATATGGGAAATGACGGAGCTGCGGTTTTTACCAGAGCAGAGGAAGATCAGGCAGAAGAGAATTCGGAAGGTCAGACTGAAAACGAAGACAGCGTGGAAAAGAAAAGCTATGTCCTCATGTCAAATAAACGCTATACAGGACTGCGCCCTCTTTATAACAATTCCAGTTGGGAAGGAGGGTATTTCTATTCCGATATGACAGAGGACTGTATGACGGTGATCGTCAACTGCAGTGCTTTAAATGACAATGAATTCACCGGTACCCCGGAGGAATATATGGAACAGTTTGCAGGCTTTGTAAGTGAATCGGAAATAAAGGATTTCACAGCAGTACAGAACCAGGAATATACAGAGAAATTCACTTATCCGGCATATGAACTGGAATTTACCACCGGAGCAAATGAAGATACCTGCAAATGGAAAATGCTGTATTTCCAGACGGATACCAATACCTTTGCTTATGCTTACAGAGTTTCAGCGGATTTTGCTGAGGAGATGGAGGCGGAATACCGGGATGCCATTTCTTCTCTGGAGCTGACGGAGATTGAGGGCGTTGAAAATACAGAAACCACTTTCACTCAAGGGGAAGATTATGATCCAAGTGCCGAAGGAGAGAGCCTGGAAATGTTTATCTCTTATTTTGACAGCTGGTACCAGTATGGAGATTTAAATGCCATGAATATCCGGCTTTATGGAGAAGGAACCTGGGAAATCTACAACAGCCTGAATAGTGATAAAACAGGGGGATATTTTTTTGACAGCGGTACTTTTACCACACTTGGCACAACTGCCCTGAAATTGGTCAATGACAGCGGAATCTATGTGGCAGATGTTACTTTGGATGGAGATGGCGATCTGATGCTCAGTCCTGTGATTTCCGGATATGGAAATATTTATGCAGGTGCAGCTTTTTTACGAGAGTCCGATTCTATCGCCTACGAAGCCCAGACAGCTGACGATGGTGAAGGATACGGAGACTACATTCCTGATGAAGATTATGTAGAGGAAAGTGATCCGGGAGATACTTATTACTGGTATGATGGGGAAGGAAATGTAATGTACTTTGATGGTTCCGACAGCTATTATATAGGACCGGATGACGTGTTCTATATTGATGAGGCAGGAAGGCTGATGGAATACTGATAAGCAGGTAAAACTAGTACATCGTTTCGTAAATAACTATACCAATCGCGTAGGATGGGGATTCGAGTGTGCAGATTGCAGAAAGCCTTTTTCAAACACGCTCTGGGACGTGGACAAAAAGAATTTCCTGAAAAATATATGACAAATTTTGCAAGCCGAATACCTATGTGTATTTCGGCTTGCTTATTATTTACTGTTTTAAGATCATAGGGGATTTCATAAGCTTTCATTTTGTGATAAACTATGTGATAAAGCTAAACAAGCTTCGTGTTTTGAGCAGCGGAGATTTCATTTTGACAAAGATATGGGCAGGAGCTATCAAGGATGCAGATATGGAAAGATATCTTGAGATAAGGATCACAGAGTCTGGAAAAGTAGGAGAGGTTTTGCGGGCTGAGGCAGGGCTTACAAAGAGGCAGATCAGTCAGGCAAAGTTCAGGCCGGGAGGTATCCTTAAAAATGGAAAACAGTGCCGTGTAACGGAAATAGCAGTGCCTGGTGATCGGCTTCAGGTATGTCTGGAAGCGAAAGGGATTGATTCAAAGCAACTGGTGTGTCCAGATACAAGTAGTTTCATAGAACGAGGAAAAAAACAATTATTGGATTTCGAAAGACAAGAGCTGGAAGAAGGATTAAAACCCCAGAAACTTCAGATCCTTTATGAAGACCAGGATTTACTTGTAGTAAACAAGCCGGCTGGTATGGTGACGCACCCATCCGGAAGCCATTATCAGGACAGCATTTCTAACCTGCTTGCAGCCTATTTTCGTGAAAAAAATGAGACAACACGCATTCGGTCCATTGGACGTCTGGATAAAGAGACCTCCGGGATTTTACTTTTTGCCAGAAACCAGGTGGCGGCAGCCAGATTGCAGAAGCAGAGGGAAGAAGGAAAGCTGCAGAAGAAATATCTGGCGCTTGCAGAAGGAGATTTATCAGAAGCAAATGATTCTGTATTCTGGAAAGAAATTGCTATACCACTTGCCCCGGATCCGGAAAATCCCATGAAAATGACAATTTCTCCAGATGGACTGTTGCCAGGAAGCAGGAATGCAGTTACGTATTATAAGAACATAAAAAGTTTCGGCAATGTGACTCTTGTTGAGCTTCAGCTGGAAACCGGACGAACCCATCAGATCCGGGTTCACATGTCAGGGATAGGTCACCCTCTTCTGGGAGATACGATGTACAATCCTAGAGTGTGTTTGAAAAATCATTCCCACAATCTGCACGCCCCACTTTGCGGTATATTTTGCCCGAATTCAGTTGCCGTAGCCCGCTACGGCGCCCTCATCCGGGCAAAATCTCCCACAAATTGTGACGCACATCTTGCAGAAAGCCTTTTTCAAACACGCTCTGGAGCGTGTTTGAAAATGAGTAACAGCAAAGAAAAAAAGAATACGGAAGGCAGAATTAATAATAGGAATGACTGCTTCAAAAGAGCTGCGCTCCATGCCTGGAAGCTGATTTTTTGTCACCCATTTACAGATGAAATAATCACTCTGGAAGCTCCCCTTCCAGATGATTTCTGCCGCTTTTTGAATGCAAACGAGGAGGAAAAAACATGACAGAAACACAGCAAACCATAAATAATGTTATCGCAAAAATGATCGCATATTCCGATGGAAACAAGCATGATATTGCCCATTTTCTGAAGGTATATACATATGCCAGAATGATTGGCGAGATGGAAAATTTAACCGAAAGAAAGCAGGAAATTCTGGAAATCGCAGCCGTGATCCACGACATTGCCTGCCCTGTATGCCGCGTAAAATATGGTAATACAAATGGCTCCAACCAGGAAAAAGAAAGTCCTGAGCTGGTAGAAAATTTCCTCAAGGATGTGGAAATTGATGATGAAATGAAAGAGAGAATCAACTATCTGGTCAGCCATCACCACACCTATACAAACGTAGACGGAATGGATTACCGCATTCTTCTGGAAGCTGATTTTCTTGTAAATGCAGATGAAAGTGAAATGTCTGAGAATGCTGTTGAAACAGCCAGAGAGCGCGTATTTGAGACCAATACAGGTAAAAAATTACTCACAAGTATCTATAAATTGCCTGCCAGGTAAAGCAATAGAAGGCGTTGAAAAAGAAAAAAGAGTGGTTAATTTCTGCAATATTAAACCTGGAAATTCAATCTATGGAACCGCCTGTTTCCGGAAAATTGGGCTTGTAGTGAAGGATAAAAAAGGCTTTCACCTGTGACGGAGAAATTGATCAGTTATTTGAAGTGAAAGAAAATATGTTGAAATATTGGCGTGGCATTGGCTGCGCCTTTTTTGTGTAAATGATAGAAATATATAAATTTGTTTTCAAAAATGGTATTGACAAAATTATATTATATATCATATAGTATTGCTAATTAAATAATATTGATGAATTATATAATATGATTGGAGTGATCAGATGGTATTTAACACAGGAGCTGCACTTCTGGACGCTATTGTCCTGGCGGTTGTGTCCAAGGAGCCGGAAGGTACTTACGGATACAAGATCACCCAGGATGTACGCGGAGTTCTGGATATTTCAGAATCCACACTTTATCCAGTGCTGCGCCGCCTGCAGAAGGATGACTGCCTGGAAGTTTACGATCAGGCATATGCCGGACGAAATCGCAGATATTATAAACTGACGGAGAAAGGGCAGGCACAGCTGAATTTGTACAAGATCGAGTGGAAGAATTATTCCACCAAGATAGGCAGTATGTTTGAGGACGTTGGCAGAAATGCGGACAGCGGCCACATGAGGGAGGAGAATTAACAGGTATGGACAGAGCGCAGTTTATGAAACAGCTAGAGAGGCTGCTGTCTGATATTTCGGAAGCAGAAAAGCAGGAGGCGCTGGCTTACTACAACAGTTATTTTGATGAAGCCGGTCCTGAGAATGAGGCTTCCGTGATCAGAGAGCTTGGAAGCCCCGGAAAAGTGGCTGCCATAATAAAGGCAGACCTTGACGAAAGCAATGAAGAATATGCACAGTATACAGAGAATGGATATGAGGACTTGAGGGAAAACAAGGCTTCTTATATGCCGGAGATTCGCCAAAGAGATGGGAAACATGCAGGAAAAACAGATCGTATCCACAGGGGATATCGCCCGAAAGAGAAGGGAAGCAACAGCAGGTTTATCCTGATCCTAATTGCCCTGGTATTTCTTTCCCCATTTATCATTACAGCAGCTAGTGGCGTATTCAGTATTTTACTGGTGGTGATCTTGTTTCCGTTTTTGGCGATTTTTGTATCCGGAGTTGTGGCGTTCGCATTTATCGTAGCAGCTTGCGCCTGCATTAGTGTGGGTGTTGGAATTTTGGTTACCAATACAGCTGTGGGACTTCTGGTAATGGGAATCGGCTGTCTTTTGTTTGCATCAGGAATTCTGTTCTGCATTTTAACAGGATGGCTGGGCTCCACAATTTTCCCATGGATCCTTCGCAAGGTGACAGACTTTTTCCAGAAAATCGTGTATCGGAATAAGAAGGAGGAGCAGGCATGAAAAAAGGAACAAAGGGAATGCTGATTGCAGCAGGTGCTTTCGCAGTGGCAGGAATTGGTTTCTGTATCGGTGGAATTTCTGTAGCAGCAGTGGAAACAGGCGGAAATGTGTTTGATCAGGCTGGACAGCTGCTTCAGGATAATGATTATCCGCTGGCTGGTCTGATCCATTTGGGAAACGCCCAATATCATTCTTCTGACATAGATTGGGATGCTTTAGATGGAAATACTGTGGATATGGATTTTGCCAGTGATCTGGAAATCAGTTTGAAGTATGATGAGCTCCTTATCCAGGAATACGATGGTGACAAGATTCGGGTAAATGTGGCAAATGATGCGAAGAACGATGTAGTGGTTAAGGAAACTTCCGGGAAAATCACGATTACAGATACCCGCAGTGGAAATGTAAAAAAGAAGAAACAGATAAAAGTCATTGTTCCTTCCGGGAAAGACTTTGATACGGTAAGCCTGGGTGTTGACATGGGTACTATTGATCTGGAGTGCGATTTAAAAGTACAGGAGCTTTCGGTGGAAGTTGGCGCTGGAGAATTTAGCGGTTATGGAAATATCACAGCAGCGTATTGTGATCTTCAGGTTGGCGCCGGAACCATCGACATTGATCAGCTTGATATTCAGAAACTGAATGCGGACTGCGGTGCTGGTGAAATTGACATGGTAGTAACTGGAAAAGAGAAGGACTATAATTACGATCTTTCCTGTGGTATGGGTGAGATTAATTTGGAGGATTCTGAGTACAGTGGAATTGGCATTGAGAAAAACATTTCCAATGAAGGTGCCAGAAAAGATATGGTGCTGGAATGCGGAATGGGCGAGATTGATGTGGAGTTTACTGGGGAAAGCTAAATCTTGCAGAAAGCTCTTTTCAGACACGCTCTGGTGTAAAGTTATGTAATGGATAAAAAATAAGACAGAAATGTCAGATCGGAGGAATTAATTATGAGCAATAAGCGTTTATACAAATCAACCGTAAATTGTATGCTGTGCGGTGTGTGCGGAGGAATTGCCGAGTATTTCGATATTGACCCAACCCTGGTCCGCCTGGCCTGGGTAATCCTGACCTGCTTCGGCGGCGCAGGAATCTGGGCATACATCATTGCAGCAATTATTATTCCGAAGGCATAAGTTCTGTTTAGGGAAGTGATACTATAAGAAAAATCGGGTTCGACATATATTTGCGTTGAATCCGATTCTTTTTTATAATAACTGGTGATTTAGCGTAGCTAAATTGTGTGCGTTTTGAATAAATTTTCTTATCTTGTCCATACTCCCTATATACATCCAAACATTGCAAAAAAAGGAGCATAGACATATGAACAAAGACAAAGAAATAGAAGCCTACAAATCCGGAAATCTCACTCCCGAAGAGCAGACAAAATACGAGATCGCCCAGGAACTTGGCATTCTGGATAAAGTTTTAGAAGGCGGCTGGAAAAGCCTCTCAGCCAAAGAAACCGGCCGGATCGGTGGTTTGATGGCTCGAAAGAAAACGAAAAAATAATAGTGTATTATTTGCCCCTGCAACTTGCCATTAGTTCAGGAGAATGTTAAGATTAATACAAATAACTTCTGAAAGGGGCGAGAAAATGACATACAGAAAAAAGCTTCCTATAGGCATAGATAACTTTGAAAAATTGATCCAGGAAGACTTTTACTATATAGATAAAACAGATATGATTGCTGATCTGTTGAAGAACTGGAGTGAAGTAAACCTTTTTACCCGTCCGCGCCGTTTTGGAAAAAGTCTTAACATGAGCATGCTCAAGACATTTTTTGAAACAGGCTGTGATAAAAAACTGTTTCAGGGGCTGAAAATTTCAGAAGAAAAAGAATTATGTGAAAAATATATGGGTCAGTTTCCTGTAATTTCGATTAGTTTGAAGGGCGGAGAGGGACGGACTTTTGATTCAGCGAAAGAAGGATTGAAATATATAATAGGGAATGAGGCTATGCGTTTTCAATTCCTTACAAACTGTGAGAAGTTATCTGAAAAAGAAAAGACAGCGTATGAGCAGCTTACCGAGATTAACACAAATACTGGAACCGGTGGGGTATTCGCTATGTCAGAAGATACACTGTCAGCCAGTCTTCAAACTTTGTCTGGATTATTAGAGAAATATTACGGCAAAAAAGTCATTCTCCTGATTGACGAATATGACGTCCCTTTGGATAAAGCTTTCCAGTATGGTTATTATGAGGAAATGGTTTCCCTTATTCGAAATATACTAGGAAATGCCCTGAAAACCAACTCCAGTCTGTACTTTGCCGTACTCACCGGTTGTCTTCGCATTTCCAAAGAAAGCATATTCACAGGTCTTAACAACCTGAAAGTGATGTCCATTACCAACGTCCAGTTTGATGAATACTTCGGTTTCACAGACTCAGAAGTAAAAGAAATGTTAAACTATTATGGCCTTATGGATCACTTTGATTCCATGAAAGCCTGGTACGATGGTTACCGTTTTGGAAACCAGGATGTCTACTGCCCCTGGGATGTGCTCAGTCACTGTGATAATCTACGTGCTGATCCAAATGCCAGACCGGAGGACTACTGGTCTAATACCAGCGGAAATGCCATTGTGCGTCGTTTTATCGATTTGGCAAATGGAAAGACAAAAGAAGAAATTGAGCGCCTGATCGCTGGTGAAACAATCTTGAAAGAAGTCCGACAGGAACTGACCTACGGTGAACTGGATAATTCTATAGAAAATTTGTGGAGTGTGCTTTTTACAACAGGTTATCTGACTCAGCGGGGAATGGCAGAAGGGGATAAGTATTATCTTGTAATTCCAAATTATGAGATTAAGAAGTTGTTTATCCGCCAGATTAGGGAATGGTTTCGCTATCAGACAGGAAGTGACCGCAAAACTCTTGACAGGTTTTGTAATGCTTTTCCAGATGGCGATGGAGCACTGATCGAGGAGCTTTTTAATGATTATCTGTGGAATACCATCAGCATCCGGGATACCGCTGCTCCCAATGAAAAGAAAGAGAACTTTTATCACGGAATCCTTCTGGGAATCCTGGGATTTCAGGATGACTGGATCGTGAAATCCAATGCGGAGTCAGGAATCGGTTACAGTGATATTTTAATAGAGACCCGAAAGAACCGTATCGGAATTGTTGTTGAAGTGAAGTATGCTGAAGATGGAAATCTGGAAGCTGCGTGTCAGAAAGCACTACAGCAGATTGAAGATAAAAAGTACGCAGCCGGATTAAAAGAAGATGGCATGCGCAGCATTATAAAATACGGAATTGCATGTTATAAAAAGGAATGTAAAGTGAAAAAGGGGGACGCGTAAGCGTCTCTTTTTCAGAAAAACGGAGGAAAATTATGCGTATCCTGATTGCAGAAGACGAGGTGGAAATTGCCCGGGCATTGAAGATTTTGCTTGAGAAAAATAAATGCTCAGTGGACATTGTACATAACGGAAAAGATGCCTGGGATTTTATCTGCCAGGGGAATTTTGACGTGATCGTGCTGGACATTATGATGCCGGAGATGGATGGGCTGGAGGTGCTGCGGCGAACCAGGGAAAATCATATTGCCACTCCTGTGATGCTTCTCACAGCCAAATCCGAAATTGAGGACAGGGTTGCCGGATTAAATGCAGGCGCAGACGATTATCTGCCCAAGCCCTTTGCTGCAAGCGAATTTATTGCCAGGGTAAAGGCACTTGGCAGAAGAAGTGTGAATTATACAGAGAATCTTTTAAGTCTGGGAAATACAACCCTGGACTGTAATCGTTTTGAACTGTCAGCAGGGGGCGCAACTATTCGCCTGAACAACAAGGAATTTCAGCTGATGGAGTTATTTATGAAGCATCCCAGATTCGTATTTTCCACGGAACACATTATGGAAAAAATATGGGAACAGGATGGCACCGCAGGGATGGATGTGGTGTGGACTTATATTGGATTTTTGAGGAAAAAGCTTAAGCAGCTGGGTTCGTCAGTGGAGATTAAAACCGTTCGTGGTGCGGGATATTCCATGGAAGAATGATGGTCCACTATGTGAACTGTCGTTAGAGCCTGTTTGGAGGAAAGACTATGCTGAAAAAGATGCGCTGGCACTTTATTCTGGCCGCTATGCTGGCAGTGTTTATTATGCTTGTGGCTGTGCTGGCTGGAATCAATGTGTGGAATTATCACACAACTGCAGAAAGAGCAGACCAGCGGATTCAGGAGATTTATGGCTTTGAAAGTGGTAAAGTTCCTGGAATGGAGAATTCAGAAGAAAATGCTTCGCAGCCTGTGCCGCCGGATATTTTCAATCGCCCGGATGACCACGACCCGGAGGCTCCCTATACAACTCGTTTTTTTATAGTGCGGTTGGATGAAGAGGGGAATGTAACCGATGTTTCCACAGATTTTATAGCTTCTGTTACGCAGACGGAAGCAGAAGAATTTGCCCGCAAAGTATTAAATGAAAAAAGACAGGTGGGTTATTATAAAAACTACAGATTTCAGATATTAGCGAAGAAAAATGATAATATTGTTATATTCTTGAATACTACAATGGAACTCCGTTCTGTCAGAAATGTACTTCTGATTTCCTGTCTGGTGGGAGTGGTATGCTTCCTGGTGGTTTTTCTCCTGGTAATCCTTCTCTCAAAAAGGGCAATGAAACCTTATATCCGGAATATAGAGCGCCAGAAACGTTTTATCACTGACGCCAGCCATGAAATTAAGACACCACTGACTTCCATTGCTACCAGTGTGGACGTAATTGAGATGGAGTATGGTGAAGATGAGTGGACCAGAAATATCCATAAGCAGACTTCTAAAATGTCCAGAATGGTAGCTGATCTGGTAACTCTTTCCCGTCTTGATGAGGAAAATCCTTTTCTGGAACGGACCGAGTTCTCTTTAAGTGACGCTGTCTGGGAGGTGGCAGAGCCTTTTGCATCCCTGGCAAAAGCCCAGGGAAAAAAGTACTCTCAGCGGATTGAGGAGAATCTGACCCTGTGCGGAAATCCAGATGCCACCAGGCAGATGATTTCTGTTCTTCTTGATAATGCCATGAAATATTCAGATGAAAATGGAACCATAAGGCTTGATGTGTACAAGGTTCATGGGAAGACAAAAATCGAAGTTTTTAATACCTGCGTGCTGGAGGAGACTCAAAACCTGTCCCGGCTGTTCGACCGTTTCTACCGCCCGGACAATTCTCGCTCCAGAAAGACCGGCGGCAGCGGAATCGGACTTTCCATTGCCCAGGCAGTAGCCGAAGCTTATGGCGGGAAAATTAAAGTCAGCAGTAAAGATGGAAAATCAATTATGTTCCAGGTTACCATATAAAAATATTCAAATACCTTCGCAAAAAGCAGTGGGGATTTTACGAAAAAACCATAACTTTAAATACTGTTTATTTTGTAAAGAGGACAGTTTGAGAGAAAATACTTAAACTGTCCTCTTAAAATATATAAAAATTGGATATTTATAACAGCACAGTATTCCTGTATGCTTTCAGACAAATAAAAACGCAGTTGAAGAAAGGGCAGACTGTTAAATCAGTTCCCTGTCGTTGCTTTGCGTAAACCGTACAGGAGGAAAACAAAATGAGTCAGGAAAGATATGCATTAAATAAACAGCTTGCGCAGATGTTAAAAGGGGGAGTAATTATGGATGTTACAACTCCGGAGCAGGCAAAAATCGCAGAGGAGGCAGGCGCCTGCGCAGTAATGGCACTGGAGAGAATCCCAGCAGACATCCGTGCAGCAGGCGGTGTTTCCAGGATGAGCGACCCAAAAATGATCAAAGGAATCCAGGAGGCAGTCTCCATTCCGGTTATGGCGAAGTGCCGTATCGGACATTTTGTAGAAGCGCAGATCCTGGAAGCAATTGAGATTGATTATATTGATGAGAGCGAGGTACTTTCCCCGGCAGATGATGTTTACCATATTGACAAGCGTCAGTTTAAAGTACCATTTGTATGCGGAGCCAAAGATTTAGGAGAAGCTTTAAGGCGAATCGCAGAAGGCGCTTCCATGATCCGTACAAAAGGCGAACCAGGAACCGGCGATGTGGTACAGGCGGTGCGCCACATGCGCATGATGAATAGCGAGATCGCGAAAGTGGTTTCCATGCGTGAGGATGAGCTTTTTGAAGAAGCAAAGAACCTGCGTGTACCGTATGAGCTGGTTGAGTATGTACACAAAAGCGGAAGACTTCCTGTGGTAAACTTTGCAGCAGGCGGTGTTGCGACTCCTGCAGATGCGGCACTTATGATGCAGCTTGGCGCAGAAGGTGTGTTTGTGGGCTCTGGTATTTTCAAATCCGGTGATCCGAAGAAGCGTGCAGCAGCTATTGTAAAAGCGGTCACCAACTATCAGGATTCCAAAATGCTTGCAGAGCTTTCCGAGGATCTTGGTGAAGCTATGGTTGGAATCAATGAGCAGGAAATCCAGCTTCTGATGGCAGAGAGGGGCAAATAAGATGAAAATCGGAATCCTTGCTGTGCAGGGAGCTTTTGCAGAACATAAGAGTAAACTGGAAAAACTGGGTGCCCGGTGCATGGAGCTGCGGAAAAAGGAAGACCTGGATGGAGACTTTGACGGACTGGTTTTGCCAGGCGGGGAGAGTACGGTACAGGGAAAACTCCTTCGGGAGCTGGAAATGTTTGAGCCTTTGAAAGAGAAAATCCAGACTGGAATGCCGGTGCTTGCCACTTGTGCAGGGGTGATCCTTCTGGCTGACCACCTCTCTAATGATGGGCATGTGTATTTCGGAACCATGCCTGTGACAGTAAAAAGAAATGCCTACGGCAGACAGCTTGGCAGTTTTCACACCATCAGGGAAATGAAAGGAATCGGTCAGGTTCCCATGACATTCATTCGTGCCCCTTATATTGAAAAATGTGGGGAAGGCGCAGAAGTACTGGCTGAGGTGGATGGAAACATTGTAGCTGTAAAGTATAAAAAGCAGTATGGACTGGCATTTCATCCGGAACTGGATGAGGATGACAGGATACATGAGGCGTTTCTGAATAGTGTAAAGAAATATGCAAAGAAAAATTCCCCAAATACCTGGCTATAGAATGAACCTATAACCAGATATTATTTTTACATATTAGACAGATAATCCCCAGTATGTTACTATGCATTCATCAACAAAAACAAAGCAACAGCAAAGAAAAACATCAAAAACAATAACAAAACTAACATTAACAAAAAATGATGAAAAATAGTAAACATACGGAGGAAAGAAAAATGGCAGATATCAGAGATTCTAAAAACTGGGGATTTGAAACAAAACAGTTACACATTGGACAGGAGAAAGCAGATCCGGTAACAGATGCAAGAGCTGTTCCAATCTACGCTTCCACATCTTATGTGTTCCATAACTCACAGCATGCAGCTGACCGTTTCGGACTTCGCGATGCCGGAAATATTTATGGAAGACTTACCAACCCTACAGAGGATGTTTTCGAGCAGAGAATTGCTGCTCTTGAAGGTGGAGTTGCAGCACTTGCAGTTGCTTCCGGTGCAGCAGCTATCAATTATACATTCCAGGCACTTGCAAAAACAGGTGAGCACATTGTAGCTTCCAAGACCATCTACGGCGGAACATACAACCTTCTGGCACATACTCTTCCGCAGACCAGCGGTATCACCGCAACATTTGTAGACCCGGATGTAGAAGGCTCCTTCGAAGCGGCAATTCAGGAAAACACAAAAGCAATCTTTATTGAAACCCTTGGAAACCCGAACTCCAACCTGATTGATATTGAAGAAGTTGCAAAAATTGCGCACAAACATAACATTCCTCTTGTAGTTGATTCTACATTTGCAACTCCTTACCTGGTTCGCCCGATTGAGTATGGTGCAGATATCGTCGTTCATTCTGCCACCAAATTTATCGGCGGCCATGGAACTGCAATCGGCGGCGTAATCGTAGACAGCGGTAACTTTGACTGGAAGGCATCCGGCAAATTCCCGTGGATTTCTGAGCCGAACCCAAGCTATCATGGAATTTCCTTTGCAGAGGCAACCGCTCCGGCAGCATTTGTAACTTACATTCGTGCAATCATCCTTCGTGATACAGGAGCTACCCTTTCTCCATTCCATGCATTTATGTTCTTACAGGGACTGGAAACTCTTTCCTTAAGAGTGGAGCGTCACGTAAGCAACGCCCTGAAAATCGTAGATTACCTGTCTAAACATCCACAGGTAGAAGCTGTTCATCATCCATCACTGGAGAGTGAGCCAAGCCATTATCTTTATAAGAAATACCTTCCAAACGGTGGCGGTTCCATCTTTACATTTGAGATCAAGGGTGATGCACAGACCGCTCAGAAGTTTATTGATAACCTTGCAATCTTCTCACTGCTTGCAAACGTTGCAGATGTAAAATCTCTTGTGATCCATCCTGCAACAACCACACACAGCCAGTGCACAGAGGAAGAGCTTCTTGACCAGGGAATCAAACCAAACACAATCCGTCTTTCCATCGGTATTGAGAAAGTGGAAGACCTGATCGCGGCTCTGGACGCAGCATTCGAGGCAGTAAAATAATTAAAAAATAAATTCATTTTTGTAAAAGGTACTGTATCTCCTGAAATGGAAATATAGTACCTTTTTTACGGGCTGCAACAAACGAATTCGGGCAAAATATGCCGCAAAGTGGGACGTGCGGATTGCGGGATGATTTTTCAAACAGGCTCTGGCATCTACGGAATGGTTACAGATTATCATAAAAATGTTTGTATTATTTATTCTTCTGTTTATACTTTTTTAACATTTTATGTGCAGAATTGTCAAAAACGGTAGACAGAATTGTGCAAAGTATGGTAAAATATTGATGTATTAGGGGAAAAGGGAAGGCAGTGATTTTGTGTGATAGATATCTCTAATCTTGACAGCCATATATTTGATGCTCTGTCTCAGACTTCAGATAATATGTACATTTATATAGCAGACCTGGAACGCGATTTTTCCAGATGGTCTAAGCCAAGTGTGGATTACTTCAATCTGCCGGGAGAATTTATAGAGAATACGGCGAAGGAATGGGTACAGCATATCCATCCTGCAGACCAGCATATTTTTCTGGAGGATATCGGTCGTATTTTTGAGGGGAAAAGCAACCGGCATAATTGTGAATACCGGGCTTTAAATAAATATGGGAAATATGTATGGGTAAGGTGCCAGGGAATTGTGGAGCGGAATGCGGATGGAAGCCTTGGCCTTTTTGTTGGCACGATGATGAATCTTGGTGTGAATGCCAAGTTTGACCAGCCCACTGGTTTATATACGTTTCATGAGCTGAAGAAGCAGCTTCCGTCATTTATCAGTCATGGAATGGAAGGTGCGGTTCTTCTTTTTGATGTGGACAGACTTCAGAGAATCAATGATATTCTTGGGTATCTGGTAGGAGATGAGGTGCTGCAGCGTCTGGGACAGAAATGTCAGAGTATGGAGGGCGTTATTTCTTATCGAGGACCAGGAGGTAAATTCTATTGTATTACCACGGAGAAATCCGAGAGTGCGCTTGACCGGATTTACCGGGAAGTGCAGAGATTTTCGGAGGAAGTCCCCAGGGAGATGAATCTGGAGATCCAGTTGACAATTTCCTGCGGAGTGGCCTTTTTTCCACAGGATGCAGAGGATTTCGAGACTTTGCATGCAAATGTGGAATACGCCCTTGAGCAGGCGAAGAAAGTGGGACGTGGTAGCATTGCGCAGTTTTCCGGACAAATGCACAGAAAAACAGTGGAGAAATTCCGACTGCAGGAAGTTCTCCGTGAGTCTGTTGCCAATAATTGCAGAGGGTTTGCACTGGTATACCAGCCTCTGGTGAACGGAGAGACTCAGGAGGTTTATGGTGCTGAGACTCTGATGCGTTTTTATCTGCCGGATGGAACCCTGGTTTCCCCAATGGAATTTATTCCGATCCTGGAGGAAGACGGAACCATCAGACAGGTGGGAGAGTGGCTTTTGAATGAGGCACTTGCCCAGGCGGCCTTGTGGCGCATGGAGAATCCTGATTTTGTGATTTCCGTGAATGTTTCTTATATCCAGATACTTCAGGAAGGCTTCAGGGAAATGGTGACACGGATCGTGGAAAAATCCGGCACACCGGAGAAGCAGTTGATCCTGGAGCTTACAGAGAGCTGTAAGGTATCGGATCCCAACGGCCTTCGGGATGATTTTGAATATTTTAAAAATATGGGGATCAATATGGCACTGGATGATTTCGGCACGGAGTACTCATCCATTGCATTGCTTCGCAAGCTGAAACCACAGTGGATCAAGATCGATCATACTTTTGTCCGTTCCATTCAGGATGATGAGATGGATCAGGCGATTCTGGAATATATTATGAATCTGAGTAAGCAGACCAGAATAAAGGTTTGTGTGGAAGGTGTGGAGAATGAGGAAATCCTTTCCGTTGTCCAGACTTATAAGCCGGAATTGCTTCAGGGATACTATTATTCCAGACCCTGTCCGGCGGAGGAATTTTCAAAGAAATATTTCAATGGAAAAGATAAGACAGGCAGCTACGGTTGTCTGAAAAAATAATTCTGATAAGTGTTTTTTTAAACACACTCTAGCCTCATGCTATAGAGCATGGGGCTTTTTTTGTGTGCATAATGCAATAGATCAAATCCTGTATTTATATGAGATTCTGGTGTATTCCACGAAAGGTTAAAAAACTGCAATAAGAGGTTCTTAAAGTTTCGCAGAATAGTCACATATTTTTTTAAGTACATTTCAGGTTCAGCTTCTATAATTTGGAATCGATATATCCAATATTTGTGTGTTTATTATATTGGATTTGTAAAAAGCGGAGCTTGTATTGGAAAATTACAATGTGTCAGACTCCGGGAAGGGAGGTTGAAGCAAATGGAGAAAAAAGAACATTATCGTCATGAGTTAAAATATACCATAAATTACTGGCAGTATCTGCAGCTTCGGAGCCGTTTCCGTCAGGTGATGAAAATGGATCCCCATACAAGGGCAGATGGAACCTACAGCATTCGAAGTATCTACTTTGACAATATCCAGGATAAAGCACTGCGGGAAAAAGTGAATGGTGTGGCAAAAAGAGAAAAGTTTCGGATTCGCTACTATAATGATAATTTTGAACGGATTACATTGGAAAAGAAGATAAAAAATAACAATCTTTGCATAAAAGTAAGCGCTGGATTGTCGGAAAAAGAGTGCAGAAAACTACTTAATGGTGATCTGGAGTGGATGAAGACACATTCCTCTTCATTGGTCCAGGAACTTTATGGAAAAATGAAGTATCAGCAGCTGCGGCCGAGAGTACTTGTTTCTTATACAAGGGAGCCCTACATTTATACGGCAGGAAATGTACGGATCACCTTTGACTGGAATGTACGGACCACCATGTACCACGGAAAATTTCTGGAAAAAAAAGTGTATGATGTGGAGACGGGACAGCAGTGTCCGGGAGAGATGATCATGGAAGTAAAGTATGATGCTTTTTTGCCCGGGGTGATACAGAATCTGATCCAGACAGATGGAGTAAGGCAGGAATCTTTTTCCAAATATGCAGCATGCAGAACATACGGATAAAGTGTTCAGTATCATAGTATATTCGCCCGTTGTGGCTGCTCCGGGAAGAAAGTATATTAGATGGATATGATTTCATATTTAAGAATGTAAAATATAGGAGTATAACAATTATGACATTTAATGATATTTTTAAATCCAGTTTCTTGGAAAATATAACAGAATTTTCAGCAACAGATACCCTGATCGCAATGGTGGCAGCTCTTGTCATCGGGATGTTTATTTTTGTGGTTTATAAGAAAACTTTTAACAGTGTAATGTATTCCACCGGTTTTGCCATGACTCTGGTGGGGATGACTATGGTGACTACTCTGGTAATCCTGGCAGTAACATCAAACGTTGTGTTGTCGCTTGGTATGGTTGGTGCTCTTTCTATTGTGCGCTTTCGTGCAGCAATCAAAGAGCCTATGGAGATTGTGTATCTGTTCTGGGCTGTAGCTGCAGGAATTGTAATTGGTGCCGGAATGCTGCCGCTGGCTGTGATTGGCTCTGGTATTATTGGTGTGATCCTGATTCTTTTTGCCAATAGAAAGGTACATGACAATCCATATCTGCTGATTCTGGACTGTCAGGACGAGAATGCAGAAAATGCAGCTGTTTCCCTCATGAAAGAAGCCGTAAAAAAGTATGCCGTGAAATCAAAGACGGTAAATGCACAGGGAATTGAATTTACAGCAGAGATTCGGATGAAAGATGGGGAGACTGCTTTTGTGAATCGTCTCAATGAGATCACAGGCGTGGAAAACGCGACTCTGGTAAGCTATAACGGAGAATATATGTCCTGATGGGAATTGCTCAGAGACAATCCGGGAAGTGCAGAAAAAATCCTGAAAAGTTCTGCGAGGCGTTCGGTGTGAACAGTACTTCCCCTGACAGATTTTCAGGAAAAGGATGAGAAAAAACTGACAGGAGGAATAGACATATGGTTACAAATAAATATATAACAAAAATCATTTCTGCACTTATGGCACTGGCGGTGATTCTCTGTCTTGCGACATCCGCTTTTTCCAAGCAGCTTCAGGCTGTTTACGGAAATAATGCTGTGACCATGGAATACGAAACCGAACTGTTTGATACAGACCAGGTTATGGATATCGATATTCTTATGGATGAGGATGACTGGAATGAGATGCTGGAAAATGCTATTTCTGAAGAATATTATTCCTGCGATGTTGTGGTAAATGGCAAGAAGTTCTATTCTGTGGGAATACGGCCCAAGGGAAATACCAGCCTTTCGTCTATTGCAAGTGCCCCCGATACAGATCGGTACAGCTTTAAACTGGAATTTGATCATTACATTGAAGGGCAGACCTGCTATGGTTTAGATAAACTGATTTTGAATAATAATTATGCTGACGCTACCAATATGAAAGAAGCTGTTGTTTATGATATGTATCAGTATCTGGATGTGGATGCATCACTTTATAATTATGCAAAAATCTGTGTAAACGGAGATTACCGGGGCATGTATCTGGCTTTGGAAGCTGTAGAGGACAGTTTTATGCTGCGCAATTATGGCACAGAAGATGGAAATCTGTATAAGCCGGAAAGCATGGGTGTTGGCGGCGGTGATGGGGAGGAAGGGAAAGATGGAGGCGAATTTCCCGGTATTGACGCAGAAAAGGTAGGAGAAGACAGTCAGGAAAGTGATGGTGAAAAGACAGGAGAAGACAGCCAGAATAGTAACAGGAAGGAAAACGAGGAATCCGGTACAGACAATGGGGAAACGGCGGAAAGTGAAAAAGAAAGCCCATCAGCAAGCAGTGAAAGTCAGATGCCACAGGGAGGCGGTTTCCAAGGTGGTGCACCGCAAATGGGAAATCCGCCGGAGAATATTCAGATGCCCCAGAGTGAAAATGACAAAATGCCAGATGAATTTCAGTTTTCCCAAAATGGTGAACAATCTGAGGATATTGATTTTTCAGATTTTAAGATGGGTGCCATAGGTGGCAGCGGAGGCGCGGATCTGAATTACACAGATGATGACCTTGACAGCTACTCCACTATCTGGGACGGAGAAGTTACCAGCTCGGGCAAAAAAGATCATAAGCGCGTGGTAGAAGCCCTGAAGAATATTAGTGAAGGCACAGATCTTGAGACGTATATGGATGTAGACAATATCTTGAAATATATGGCAGTTCACACCTTTGTGGTAAACGATGACAGTCTTTCCGGTACAATGGCCCATAATTATTATCTCTATGAATACAACGGTAAACTGAATATTCTCCCATGGGATTACAATCTTTCTTTTGGAGGAATGTCCATGGGTGGTGGAATGGGAGGTCAGTCTTCTGGTGCCACATCTGTGATAAACGATGCTATTGACACACCATTTTCTATTACAAACTTCTTTGATGCATTGCTGGAAAATGAAGAATATCTGGCGAAATACCATGAGTACTTAAATGAGCTTGTAGAGAAATATGTAAATGGCGGTGAATTCCAGAAAACTTATGAGCGGATCCGCAGCCAGATTGATGAGCTTGTGGCAGAAGATCCCACTGCATTTTACAGCTATGAAGAGTATGAGGCAGCTGTCGAAATGCTGTATGAAGTAATAAATCTCCGCGGGGAAAGTGTAAGCGGTCAGTTGGACGGCACAATTCCTTCCACAGATGATGGACAGAAGGCGGACTCATCCACTCTTATAGACGGTTCCGGCATTGAACTTAGTGTGATGGGAAGTATGTCCATGGGAGGTGGAGCAGGAGAAGGCATTGGAGTTCCCGGCGGAAGAGGTGATGGAGGGCAGATGAGAGCTCCTGGCGGAAGCGTTGATGAACAGCAGACAGGAGTTCCCGGTGGAAGCGTTGATAAATAGCAGACAGGAACTTCCAGTGGAGGCAGTGATGGACAGCAGATGAGAGCTCCCGGTGGAAGCATTGATGAACAGCAGACAGGAGCTTCCGGTAAAGAGGCTGGTAATTCAGATGGAAATGAAGCATTACAAAAAACAGAGTCAGGTGGTGTATAATAAGAAAAACGGAGTTGAAAAGCCATGGTTAATCCGTTATAATTTTCATATATAAATACATGAAAAAAGTTTTTTTTCAGAAAATTGTATGTTGCTGGTCATGGGGTGGACAGCAACGACTATATGAAGGGGGATTTTTCTATGACGAAAATGAAGAAGATTTGCATACCTGTTCTTGCAGCTGCAGCCCTTGCGTTTTCAGTTCCCGGAACTACGCAGGAGGCAGAGGCTTCCTGTAATACTTACCGTGTGAATGTTGCTACTGGATATCTGGCTCTTCGGACAGATACATCCTATAATAGCGGTAATGAGATTGGAGAGCTTTACAGTGGCGATCTGGTGGAAGTGATGGATTACACTGGTGCCACTGGTTACTGGTATGTATACTCTCCTAAGTATGACGATTTCGGATACGTGAATAATGATTATCTGGATTCTGTGACATCTTCCGTATCTTCCTATGATACAATGTGGACCGTAAGCGTTTCCACCGGATATCTGGCTCTTCGCAATGTACCGGAATATGATGCATCTAATGAAATCGGTGAGCTCTATTCAGGAGATACCGTCTGGGTTTCCGACAGCAGCAATTCTCAGTACTGGTATGTGTATTCCCCGAAACTGGACGGCTATGGATATGTGAACCAGGAGTACCTGTACAGAGAAGAGGGACTGGATACAGATTCCAGCTATTTTGGCGAAATAAGAACGGTCAGTGTTGCCAAGGGCTATCTGGCACTTCGCAATATGAAGGCATATGATGCTTCCAATGAAATCGGGGAATTATATTCCGGTGATACCGTACAGCTTCTGGATACAAGTGATTCCCAGTACTGGTATGTGTATTCCCCGAAATATGATACCAATGGATTTGTAAACAAAGATTATCTGGTGGGTGGAAATGCATATGCTACCTTGTATGTAAAAGTGCCTACCGGCTATCTGGCTCTTCGATCCGCTATGGGATATGATGCGGCAAATGAGATTGGTGAACTGAATACCGGTGATACTGTGGTAGTAATTGATTCCAGTTCGGATAAATACTGGTATGTATATTCTCCACGCCTTATGAAATACGGATATGCGGATTGTAATTATATATTCTGCAATTGATGAGCAGGAAAGAAAAACAGCCTCTGACTTTTTTACTGGGAAAGTCAGAGGCTGTTTTTGAAATAACTATAATTTTTATAACTGCACACTTGAATTCATATCCTACGCGATTGGTATAGTTGTTACTGTTTACTCCGTGACCAGTAACGTATAGTTATCTTTATAGAAATTTCATACTTTCTCTGATTGAACAAAAAAACCTGCAATGCTATACTAAAATTAAAACATATTTGAAAAACAGGAGTGTGATAAATTGCAGGATACCATAGAAAACTATATTCACCTTGAAAAGGTTTCCAAGATTTATGGAACAAAAGAAGTAAAAATAATCGCAGTAGATGAGATCAGCTTTAACATAGCAAAAGGCGAGTTTGCCGTGATCGTAGGTCCCAGTGGCGCTGGTAAGACTACGGTTCTGAATATTCTGGGAGGAATGGATACTGCCACCAGCGGTCAGATCTGGGTAGATGGAAGGAATATAGCGAAATACAATAACCGCCAGCTCACCAGCTACCGCAGGGACGATATTGGATTTGTTTTTCAGTTTTATAATCTGGTTCCCAATCTGACAGCTCTGGAAAACGTAGAACTGGCAGGACAGATCTGTAAGAACCCCATGGATCCGAAAACTGTTTTGGAAGAGGTGGGCCTGAAAGACAGACTTGGAAATTTTCCTGCCCAGTTATCAGGCGGTGAACAGCAGAGAGTTTCCATTGCAAGAGCTCTTGCCAAGAATCCGAAGATGCTCCTTTGTGATGAGCCTACAGGTGCGCTGGATTACCAGACTGGTAAGGCAATTCTCAAGCTTTTACAGGATATGTGCCGCCAAAAGGGGATGACAGTAGTGGTTATCACTCATAACTCTGCATTGACGCCTATGGCAGATCGCGTGATTAAAATAAAAAACGGCAAGGTGGCACAGATGACTTTGAATGCCCACCCAACCCCGGTAGAAGAAATTGAGTGGTAGGTGAGAGATGAAAGCATTAAGAAAAGAATTCTGGATGGAGATCCGGAAAAGCAAATCCAGGTTTATCTCCATTCTTCTGATCGTGGCTCTCGGAGTGGCCTTCTTTTCCGGTATTCAGGCTTCCTCGCCGGATATGCGCTATTCCGGAGATGCCTATTATGACGAAAGCAGCCTGATGGATATCAAGGTTGTGGGCACAATGGGCCTGACATCTGATGATGTTTCTTCTATAGAAAGTATAGATGGCATTGAGTCCGCAGAAGGTGCCTGGTCTACCGATGTGATGTGCGGGGAAGGCCAGAAGCAGAAGGTTCTTCACATTGAATCCATAAATGACGCAGTGAATAAACTGGATGTGCAGGAGGGACGCCTTCCGGAAAAAAGTGGAGAGATTTTTCTGGATAGCACATTTGCTTCTGCCAATGAATATAAGGTAGGAGATAAGGTTGCTTTGCGTGAAGATGGAGATTCTACCCTTCTTGTGACTGCAGAATATACGGTAGTGGGAACTGGAAGAAGCCCTCTTTATATTTCCTTTAACAGAGGAAATACAACCCTTGGAACTGGTGAAGTAAATGGATTTGGATATGTGCTCCCGGAAGATTTTGACCAGGAAATTTATACCCAGATTTATGTGACCGTTCATGGTGCAAAGGGCCTTACCAGTTATACAGACGGTTACGAGAATCTGATTGCCAAGATCAAAGGCCGTGTTGAAAACATAGCAGATGATCGCTGTCAGATCCGCCTTGCAGCTGTGAAGGCAGATGCACAGGAGGAAATCGATGATGCCCAGAAGAAGCTGGACGATGGGAAAAAAGAGGCAGATGAAAAGCTTGCTGACGCAAAAGAAGAACTGGATAAAGGTGAAAAGGATTTAGAAGACGGCAGGCAAGAGTATGAAGATGGAAAATCCCAGTTAGAAGACGCAAAAACAGAGCTTGCCGATGGGAAAAAACAGCTGGAAGATGCGAAGACAGAGCTTGCTGATGGGAAAACCCAGTTAGAAGATGCGAAAGCGCAGCTTGCTGATGGAAAAAGTCAGCTGGAATCTGCCAAGAGTCAGCTTTCCTCTAGCAAAAGCCAGCTTGATACTGCCAGAAGCCAGCTGGATGATGGATGGAGTCAGGTAAATGCAGCAAAAGCCCAGCTTGCTGACGGACAGGCTCAGCTTGATTCTGCGCAGAAGCAGGTAACCAGTGGTCTGGCAGAATTAGAGGAAAATCAGAAGACTTTAGATGAAAATAAAGCGAAACTTGCAGATGGAAAAGCCCAGCTTGAGGTAGGCGAACAGCAGTTAGAAGCCGCAAAGCAGACTTTGACAACAAAGCAAAGTGAACTGGATCAGTCAAAAGCGGAAATTACTGCCGGACAGCAGCAGATCGAAAGTACCAGAACCCAGTTAAATGCCCAGAAGCAGCAGATTACAGATGGACTTTCCCAGGTATCAGTAGGAGAAGCCCAGCTTCAGGAGGGAATAAGTGCTTTGGAAAGCGCAAAAGCTCAGCTGACGGAGCTACAGAGTCAGCTTGCTACAGTACGCGCAAGTTACAACGCAGCACTGGAAAATCCGGATGCTTCCCAGGAGGAAATAGATATTCTGGCAGCCCAGGTGTCTGCACTGGAAGAACAGGAGGCGGCAGTAACCCAGCAGATCCAGGCAAGTGAAGCGCAGATTGAGAGTCAGCGGCAGCAGCTTGCAGCGACCAGAAGTGAGTTGGAAAGCGGGCTTGCAGCAGTCGAGGATGGACTTTCCCAGCTTTCTCAGAAAGAAAGCGAGCTGAATGCGGGGCTGGAACAGATAACAGCAGGTCAGGCACAGATCGATGCCGGATGGATTCAGATTCAGGAACAGGAGAATACTCTTGCTGCTTCGAAAGCTGAGATAGAGGCAGGGGAACAGGAACTGGAAAAAGGTCAGAAGCAGTTAAAGGCAGCAAAGAAAAAACTGAGTAAAGCCCAGAAAGAAATTGATTCCAATGCAGAGACCCTGGCAGCAGGACAGGCGGAACTGGATGCCAATGTGGCAAAGTTAAATGACAGCGAAGCGCAGTATGCTTCCGGCCTGGAACAGTATCATTCCGGTGCCCGGCAAATCGCTGAAAATGAGGCAAAGCTTACTTCCGGTGAGCAAGAGATTGCAGAAAATGAGGCGAAACTTGCCGATGGTGAGAAAGAAATCGCAGACAATGAGAAGAAGCTTGCAGACGGTGAAAAAGAGATTACAGACAATGAGAAAAAGCTTCAGGATGCGGCTAAAGACTTGAAAAAAGGCGAGAAAGACCTTGCAGACGGAAAGAAAGAGTACGAAGACGCCCAAAAAGATGCTGAGGATGAGATTGTCGAGAATCAGCAGAAGCTGGATGATGCGAAAAAGGAGCTGGAAGATCTGGAAAAGCCGGAGTGGATGGTTACAGATAGGGAGGATCTTCCGGAATATACGGATTACGGTGATAATGCAGACCGTCTTCGAAACATCGGTCAGGTTTTCCCGGTCATCTTTTTCCTGGTAGCGGCATTGATCAGTCTTACCACTATGACTCGTATGGTGGAGGAGCAGCGAACCCAGATCGGTACCTTGAAGGCATTGGGATATAAGAAGTCTGCCATTGCAGCAAAATACATCTGTTATGCATTTTTTGCAACTCTTCTTGGCAGTGTGCTAGGAATGCTGATCGGAGAGAAAATTATTCCATACATTATTATAACTGCTTATGGAATTATGTATCACAATGTGGCAAATACCATTTCCATTGATTATCAGCCTGGCTTCGCACTGATCGCTTCCGCAGCCTCTGTTGTATGTACAGTTGGAGCGACTCTTTTTGCAAGTGGAAAGGAGCTGCAGGAGACACCGGCCTCTCTTATGCGCCCACCGGCTCCGAAAGAGGGCAAGCGGGTATTGCTGGAGCGGTTCACATTTATATGGAAGCATTTAAGCTTTTCCTGGAAGTCCACAATCCGAAATCTTTTCCGTTACAAGAAGCGTCTGATCATGACAGTCTTTGGAATTGCAGGAAGCATGGGACTGATGCTGGTTGGTTTTGGGCTTCAGGATTCCATTAGTGATATTGCCGCTATTCAGTACCGGGAGCTGCAGCATTATGACGGAATGGTGATTGAGGACAGCGATGCTACAGAGGAAGAACATGAAGAGCTGTTTGAATATATGAAGGAAAATGAGCAAATCGCCCATTGCAATCGGGTACAAATGACGAAGATCAGTGCTCCGAAAGGCAGCTCCAACATCAGTATTTATCTGTTTGTGCCAGAGAGCCTGAGTGAGTTTGCAAAGGATGTAACCTTAAAGAACCGTATTACCGGGGAAACATATGAGCTTACCGACGAAGGTGCTGCTATTTCCGAGAAAACGGCATCCCTGCTGGGATTAAAGGTGGGAGATATGATTCCCCTGAAAAAGGGAGATAAGGAATATAAGGTGAGGGTGGCTGTGATCACAGAGAATTATATGAGCCATTACCTTTATATGACGCCCAGGGTTTATGAGCAGACGTTCGGGGAAAAGCCGGAGTATGAGAACATTGTGTTTACTATGCAGGAAGACTGCAAAGATGATCTGGAAATGGCAGGAACCCGGATCCTTGCTTATCCTGGGGCTCTCAGCATCAGTTATACCAGTAGTCTGGCATCCCAGGTTGACCGTATGCTGAGCACTCTGGATGCGGTGATCCTGGTGCTGATCGTTTCCGCAGGAATGCTTGCTTTTGTGGTATTGTATAATCTGAATAATATCAATATTACAGAAAGACAGAGGGAGCTGGCAACTTTGAAGGTGCTCGGCTTCTATGACGGAGAGGTCTCCCAGTATGTGCTTCGGGAAAACGTGATCCTGACAGTGCTTGGAATTATGTTTGGAGCAGTGTTTGGAATTCTCATTCACAGGTATGTGATTACCACGGTTGAGGTGGATGCGGTTATGTTTGGACGTAATATTAAGCTGTTGAGCTTTTTATACAGTGGGATTCTGACAAGCATATTTTCCATTGTGGTGAATGGGGTGATGCATTTTAAGCTGAAAACCATTGATATGGTAGAGTCCTTAAAGAGTGTGGAATAAAAAGTATTGAAAAAACATCGCTTTGGGGGAGAATTCCTGAGTGGTGTAATTGTGAAATTTTTAAATTAGCTTGACAAGCCGGAAGAATGCAATTATAGTTATATCCATGAAAAGTGGCGGCTTTTTCCGGCTATTTACAAGGAGATCAGGTCGCTGCAGCGAAAGGCATTGAAGAAGAGGAGTAAGTGCATGCCCTCCCAGAGAGAAATGTCCAGGTATAACTGTGGTGGAAGACATTTCGAGATCCGCATTCACTGAAGGTAGCTTCTGAGCCGGGAAACTGAACAGGCAGTGATATCTGCAGTAAGTTTTCACGCAATTCCAGCGTTACAGGAAAGAGATATGTGTATAACAGAGCGAAGGCTGTAAATGCATTCAGGGAAAACAGCACTTTGCATTTTGCACATAATGAAGGTGGTACCGCGTTAATTTCGCCCTTCACACAATTGTGTGAGGGGCTCTTTTTTTAGGAGGAAAATCATGAGCAAAGAACTTGCAAAGACCTACGATCCGAAAGGAATCGAGGAACGTCTTTACCAGAAATGGATGGACAACGGATATTTTCATGCAAAAGTAAACCCGGATAAGAAACCATTTACCATTGTTATGCCGCCGCCAAACGTAACCGGACAGCTGCATATGGGACATGCACTTGATGAGACTATGCAGGATATTCTCATCCGTTTCAAGAGAATGCAGGGCTACGAAGCACTGTGGCAGCCGGGAACTGACCATGCAGCTATTGCTACAGAGGTTAAGGTTACTGAGAAACTGAAAAAAGAAGGCATCGACAAGGCAGAAATCGGCCGTGAGAAATTCCTGGAATATGCCTGGGAGTGGAAAGAAGAGTACGGCGGAAAAATTATCAACCAGCTGAAGAAACTTGGTGCTTCCGCAGACTGGGAGAGAGAGCGTTTCACCATGGACGAAGGCTGCTCCAAGGCCGTACAGGAAGTTTTCATCAAGTTATATGAAAAAGGCTACATCTACAAAGGTTCCCGTATCATCAACTGGTGTCCGGTATGCCAGACTTCCATTTCCGATGCAGAGGTTGAGCATGAGGATCAGGACGGATTTTTCTGGCACATCAATTATCCGGTTGTTGGAGAAGAAGGAAAATTCGTGGAAATTGCAACAACACGTCCGGAAACACTTCTTGGAGATACTGCAGTTGCAGTAAACCCGGATGATGACCGTTACAAAGACATTGTTGGCAAAATGCTGAAGCTTCCCCTCACAGACAGAGAGATCCCGGTTATTGCCGATGAGTATGTTGATAAAGAATTTGGTACCGGATGCGTAAAAATCACACCGGCACATGATCCTAACGATTTCGAGGTTGGAAAGAGACACAATCTTCCAGAAATAAACATCATGAATGATGATGCTACCATCAATGAGCTGGGTGGTAAATACGCCGGCATGGATCGTTATGAGGCAAGAAAAGCCATGGTAGAGGATCTGGACAAGCTTGGCCTTCTGGTAAAGGTTGTTCCGCACAATCACAGCGTTGGAACACATGACCGCTGCCATGCAACCGTAGAGCCGATGATCAAGCCTCAGTGGTTTGTAAAGATGGATGAAATGGCAAAAGCTGCTATCAAGACTCTTGAGGATGGAGATCTGAAATTCGTTCCAGAGCGTTTTGACAAGACTTACCTTCACTGGCTGGAGAACATCCGTGACTGGTGTATTTCCCGTCAGCTGTGGTGGGGACACAGAATTCCGGCTTACTACTGCGATGAGTGTGGTGAGACTGTAGTTGCAAGAGAAATGCCGGAAAAATGTCCGAAATGCGGATGTACGCATCTTCATCAGGACGAGGATACTCTGGATACCTGGTTCAGCTCTGCTCTGTGGCCATTTTCCACACTTGGCTGGCCGGATAAGACACCGGAACTGGAGTACTTCTATCCAACAGATGTGCTGGTAACCGGATATGACATTATTTTCTTCTGGGTTATCCGTATGGTATTCTCTGCTCTTGAGCAGACTGGCAAGACACCGTTCCATCATGTACTGATCCATGGTCTGGTAAGAGATTCCCAGGGACGCAAGATGAGTAAATCCCTTGGAAATGGTATTGACCCGCTGGAAGTAATCGACAAGTACGGCGCAGATGCTCTTCGTCTTACTCTGATGACTGGTAATGCACCTGGAAACGATATGCGTTTCTACTGGGAGCGTGTAGAATCCAGCCGTAACTTTGCAAATAAGATCTGGAATGCTTCCCGTTTCGTTCTTATGAATCTGGAAGGAAAGGATGTAACGGAGCCGGAGATTGGTTCTCTTTGCGCTGAGGACAAATGGATCCTTTCCAGACTGAACAATGTGATCAAAGAAGTAACCGACAATATGGAAAAATATGAGCTGGGTATTGCGGTTCAGAAAATCTATGATTTCCTGTGGGATGAGCTTTGCGACTGGTACATTGAGATCGCCAAGGTTCGTCTGTGGAAGGCAGAAGAGGATCCAAAGGCGGCAAACGAGGCTCTCTGGACACTTCGCACAGCGCTGACCCAGGGACTGAAGCTACTTCATCCGTTTATGCCATTTATCACAGAGGAAATCTACTGCACACTGCTTCCGGAGGAAGAGTCCATTATGATCTCTGACTGGCCGGTATATAAGGACGAGTGGAATTCTCCTGAGGCTGAGCTTGCAATCGGAAGCTTCCAGGAGGTTGTCCGCGGCATCCGTAACACAAGAACCAGTATGAATGTTCCGCAGAACAGAAAGACACATCTGATCATTGTTGGAAAAGATGCTGCTATCTGTCAGATGTATGAGAACAGCAAGAAATCCTTTGCAAACCTTGCTTTTGCAAAAGAAATCCATGTTCAGCAGGATAAGACTGGTATCGGTGAGGATGCAGTTTCTGTTGTTGTTTCCAATGCAGTTGTTTATATGCCTCTGGAAGACCTTGTTGACAAGGAAAAAGAACTTGAGAGACTGACAAAGGAGCAGGAGAGACTGACTAAGGAAATCGCCCGCTGTGAGGGAATGCTGAATAATCCAAATTTCGTAAATAAGGCTCCTGCTGCCAAGGTTGATGCAGAGAAGGAGAAGCTTGCGAAGTACAAAGAGATGAAAGATAAGGTTGAAACACAGCTTGAGCAGCTTAAGAGATAAAAAGGAGATTTTGCATGAAGCTGAGCAAATTTTGCAATAAGATTTCCCTGATTCTCCAGGCACTCTGGTGCGCAGTGCTCTATTTCCTTATAGAGGCACTGTGCCGCCACTCTGTAGTGGAGGCCTGGGATTATATGACGGGAAAACCGTTGGTATTTGCTTATAATACGATGTTTATTTTTACTACAATGCTGATCGTTTATCTGTTTCACAGGCGGTGCTTCTGGAGAGTTGTGGTTTCCGTTTTCTGGCTGTTTCTGGGAATCGTAAACTGCATTCTTCTGATGAACCGTGTTACACCATTTACCGGACCGGATCTGCATATGCTGACGGATGGTATTGCGATCATGCAGAAATATCTGCCGTTTTATGGTGTGGTGATCGGATGTATTTTGATCGGAATTGTGGTGCTGGGGCTTTTGATCCTACTGGTCAAGGGACCGAAGTATGAACAGAAGATTAAGTACCGGTATGTGATTCCGCTGGTAATTGCTGGTTTTGTGGCTTTTGGAGGCGTGACACAGCTGGCTCTTGAAAAAAGGGTTTTGTCTAATTATTTTGGCAATATCGCGTTTGCTTATGAGGATTATGGTTATCCTTATTGTCTGGCGACTACTATTTTTAATACAGGTATCAGTGAGCCGAGGGATTATTCTGAGGATGAGATTAACCGGATCGAGAAGACAGAGTCCAATCTTCCAAAGACCAAGGAGGATGGAAAGAGACCGAATATTCTGTTCCTTCAGCTTGAGTCTTTCTTTGACCCGACACTGGTAAATTACCTGGATATTTCTGAAGATCCAATCCCGAACTTCAGGAAGCTGATGAAAGAGTATTCTTCCGGATATTACAAGGTTCCTTCTGTTGGAGCCGGTACGGCAAATACGGAATTTGAGACCATTACAGGTATGAGTCTTCACTATTTTGGACCAGGTGAATATCCTTATAAGAGTATTCTTAAGGAGACTACCTGTGAAAGTGTGCCCTATGTTCTGAAAAATCTGGGGTATTCCACACATGCGGTACATAATAATGAAGCCAACTTCTATGGAAGAAGGTCTGTTTTCCCCAATCTGGGATTTGACACCTTTACCTCTGAAGAGTATATGGCAGATGAGAACCTGCAGAATCCTCTTGGATGGGTAAAAGACAGTGTGTTGACGGATGAGATCATTAAGTGTCTGGATTCTACTGACAGTCCGGATTATGTGTATACCATTTCCGTGCAGGGACATGGTGATTATCCAAGCGAGCCCATTCTGGACAATCCTTCTATTACAGTTTCCGGTTCTCCTACGGATGAGCTGAATTGTAAATGGGAGTACTATGTGAATCAGATTCATGAGATGGATCAGTTTGTGAAAGAGTTAACAGATGCTTTGGCAGACTATCCGGAGGATGTAATCCTGGTTATGTATGGGGATCATCTGCCGACTATGGGACTGACTGTGGAGGATCTGAAAAATAAGTATCTTTTCCAGACGGAGTATGTAATCTGGGATAATATGGGACTTACCAAGAAAGATGAGAATCTGGCTTCTTATCAGATCGCAGCAGAGGTTCTGGACAGAGTTGGTATTCATGAGGGTACGATCATGAAATATCATCAGGCAAGAAGAAATACCAAGAATTATCAGGTCGATCTGGAAACTCTGCAGTATGATGTGCTGTACGGTCAGCGATATGCTTATGGAGGAGAAAATCCTTTTGAGAGAATGAAGATGCGGATGGGACTTTATGATGTGACCTTAGATTCCATTCGGTTAGTGTCGGATACAGATTGGACTTATTATATCCAAGGCACGAATTTCACCCCGTCCAGTCAGGTGAAGCTGAATGGAGAGTGGTATGATACGGCATATGTAAGTCCGAACATGCTGGTGATCTCGGGTACGGAGCTGTCGGATTTTGACAGACTGGCAGTTGTACAGAGAAGTAACAGCTCGACGAGGAAGGCTCTTAGCAAGAGCTTTGACAGAGCGGTTTATGCATTGTATGATAGTCAGTGGAAAGTGAATTCCCGATAGGAACGTTTCCTGGCTGGGCACCTGGTCTCATCAGGTCTGCTCTGAGCGCGGTGTGCGGCCAAAAAAATTAAAAACATCAGAATTTTGCTGAAACCGAAGAAAGGAGAGGACAAATTTGCTCCGCTGGAGCTCAGACTGTGTCCTCTTCTTTTTTAACCCTAAATTCTGCCGTATGAGATTTTTTCGGAACCTCTCTGATTTCTTCTGTGCGAGGTTTGTCGGATAAAAAGTTACGATTAGGGGTGGACTTCTGGTGTGACTATTATATAATGGTAGAGGAATGGAACTATTCAGAAGGCAGTATATTCTGCCAGACTTACGATGAGAATGAAAAGTTACGGATGAAATACGATAGATAAATGGTGGTTAAGATTATGAATTATGAGGAAGCGGTTGCTTATATTGAGGAGACTCCGAAGTTTACAAAAAAGAACAGCCTGGAGCATACAAAGGAATGCCTGAGGAGACTGGGAAATCCACAGGAGAAGTTTAAGGTGATACATGTTGCGGGAACGAATGGGAAGGGGAGTACCTGTGCGTTTCTCACATCTATTCTCAGGGAGGCAGGGTATTCCTGCGGCCTGTTTACGTCTCCCCATCTGGTGAAGATCAACGAGCGGTTTCAGATCAATGAGGTGAATATTGATGATGACACCTTTTTGAAAGCTTTTGAGAGAGTGAAAGTGCTGGCGGACGAGCTTGTGGCTGAAGGAAGTTACCATCCTACTTATTTTGAAATGCTGTTTCTTATGGGAATGGTGATCTTTGCAGAGGCAGGGGTGGACTATGTGACTTTGGAAACCGGGCTTGGCGGAAGGCTGGATGCGACTACAGCGGTAGAGAATCCTGTAGCTTGCGTGATTACATCTATCAGTCTGGATCATATGCAGTTTTTGGGAAATACGGTAAGAGAGATTGCAGGGGAGAAGGCTGGAATCATTGTTCCGGGAGTTCCTGTAATCTATGATGGAAATGACAAGGATGCGGCAGAAGTGATCGCTGCGAAGGCAAAGGAGCTTGGAAGCCCGGCTTATAAAGTAGTTCAGGCTGGAGCAAAGGTACTGGGAAATAATAAAGACGGCATTGATTTTTCCCTGGAGGACGATTATTATGGGGATACCAGGTTCCATATTCCTTTTATTGCATGGTATCAGGTGATGAACGCATCTCTGGCGCTTACAACTATGGAAGTGCTGAAAGACAGGATTCCGGTGACCATGGAACAGCTGCAGGCAGGAATTGCAAATACCAGATGGCAGGGCAGAATGGAGACCATTTTGCCGGGCGTGATCGTGGATGGTGCACATAATGAGGATGGCGTGCGCAGGTTTGTGGAGACTGCAGAGCGGTTTCAGAAGGAGTATCCGCTGACACTTTTATTTTCTGCGGTGAATGATAAGGATTATCAGGATATGATCCATACAATTTGCAGCAGAATAAAATTCCGTAAAGTTGTAACCACAGAGGTTGGGGGATACCGTGAGGTGCCGTCTGCGGAGCTGGCAGAGATCTTTTGCAAAGAAGGCTGTAAGGATATTGGAAACTCTGATAATATTGAAGAAGCTTTTCATATGGCGCACGAGGCCAAAGGAGAGGACGGAATGCTGTTTTGCGTGGGTTCTCTTTACCTGGTGGGAGAGATTAAGACACTCTTGTTGAAAAAGTAAATTGTCTGCAAGAAAACATGGGATTTCTGGTTGATTTTCCAGGAGTCTGTGGAGGAATTTTATGATCGATTACGAAGAGGAACTTAAGAAATTTGAGCCCTGTCTGGATGTGACAGACGCGGAAGAGGCTATTTACGATAGAGAGCTGACGGATATTCTGGACATTCTTCAGGAAATGCTCAGGGAGTCCAAAAGCGGACGCAGGATGAAATAGAATAGGAGATACTTAATGAACTGTATGAATTGCGGCGCGTTCCTGGCTGACAAGGATCTGGATTACTGTCCTCATTGCGGGTGCAACGTCCTGATCCAGAAAAAGGTGGAGTATCTATCCAAACTTTATTACAATCAGGGCTTGGAGAAGGCAAGTATCCGGGACCTTTCAGGAGCTGTTAACTGTCTGAAGCAGAGCCTTACCTTTAACAAGAGAAATATCCAGGCGAGAAATCTTCTGGGTCTTGTGTATTTTGAAATGGGAGAGGTGGTCGCTGCTCTTAGCGAGTGGGTGATCAGTAAGAATCTGCAGTCTACCCGGAATATTGCGAATGAATATATTAATCGTCTTCAGGCGAATTCGAATAAACTGGATGCTATTAATGAGACAATAAGAAAATATAATAATGCCCTGGCTCTTTGCAGGGAAGGTCATGAGGATATGGCTGCTATTCAGCTTCGCAAAATTCTGAACCAGAATACCAAGCTGATCAAAGGCTATCACCTGCTGGCGCTGATCTATATGAAGAATCATGACTGGGGCAAGGCAAGAAGAACCTTGAAAAAGGCGGCTCGTATTGATAAGACCAATACAACTACATTACGTTTTCTTCGTGAAGTAGATGAGAGAACTGGTGTAACGACCAGACTTGAGAAACAGAAAAAAGGACTTTTTGGTGCCAAGGGCAAGACAGAAGGTTCGGATGAGATTTCCAGAAGTACTGTGGTACAGCCGGCAGTTTACAGGGAAAATTCCAGAATTTCACTGTTTGTGACACTTATGGCGGGTGTGGCAGCAGGTGCGGCTGCATTTTGGTTTCTGGCAGTTCCGGCTATCAAGCAGGGGATTTACAGAGAAGCCAATCAACAGATTGTAAAGTACAGCGAGTCTCTGGTCAGCCAGGGTGCGGAGCTTTCCAAAGCCCAGGGTGAGGCGAAGGAATCCGGAGATGTGGCAGAGGAAATCACCCAGCAGCTTGATGCCGAGCAGAAGAAGAGTACCAGTTATCAGGCACTTCTGAATGCGTATGCAGCTTATACACAGAATGAGTATGATGCAGCTGCATTGGAAATCCAGAAGGTTTATGAAGATCAGCTGGGAGATGATGTAATGGGAATTTACAATACCATCTGTTCAGCTACTGGTGTGTCTGGAATCACGGAAGACAGTAAGTCTGAGGGCAGCGAAGATTCCTCTGATTCCGAAAGCAATGATGGAACTGACAATACAACAGATGGTTCTGAAACGGATTCCTCTGGTTATGACAGTTCTTACAATGATGCATCTGGTGACAGTGGGTATGATGAATCCGGATATTCTGATTACAGCGACGAAAACGGCTATTATGATGAAAATGGTGATTTTCAGTATTATGAATAAAAATTTCTGAATTACAATAATGAGAAACCTCTGAACCGGGGATGTGCGGGATAGACCTGCACATCTCTTTTTCTTTTTTCTGTGCAGAGGGTCAAAATAGAGTAAAAAAGGGGGAATTTATTTATGAAACCTGTTTTTGAAACTACGGGAACCTGTCTGAATATTAAACTGCCTGAGGAACTGGATCATCCGGCTTCTGAGCTGATCCGGAGAGAATCAGACAGGATTATGGGAAAAATATATATCAGAACCATTTGTTTTGACTTTGGAAATACTGTTTTTATGGACAGTTCGGGCGTAGGTTTGATCATGGGGAGATACCGGGCTCTGGGGATGCGCTCTGGCTGCATGAAGGCCTGTCATGTAAACGGATATATTGAAAAATTGCTGCGGCTTTCAGGTGTGAGTAAATTTCTGGAACTGGAAAGAACAGAAAATGAGATGCAGCTGGAAGGGAGGGGAGTCTGATGGGAAATTCCAACGAAATGACCATTATTTTTGACAGCCGTCCGGAGAATGAAGGGTTGGCAAGGGTAGCTGCCGCGGCATTTTGCACCCAGCTGAACCCCACACTGGAGGAAGTAGCAGATTTGAAAACGGCTGTGTCAGAGGCTGTAACCAACTGTATCATCCATGGCTATCAAGGAGAGGTACATAAGATACGGATGAAGTGTGTCAGAAAAGAGAGAACAATTTATCTGGATATTGAGGATGATGGCATAGGAATTGCAGATGTGGAAAAAGCAATGGAGCCCTTATATACGACCCGCGCTGATCAGGACAGATCAGGAATGGGGTTTACTTTTATGGAAGCATTTATGGATGAGGTTAAAGTCACCTCACAGGTTGGAAAAGGAACCTGTGTGCATATGAGCAAAAAAATCGGTAATTGATCAGGAGGAAGCATGGATCACACTCTTGCTCTCATTGGGCGCATTCACCAGGGAGATAAAGAGGCAAGAGATACTTTGTTTTCGGAAAATATGGGACTGGTATATAGCGTTGCCAGGCGTTTTCTGGGGAGAGGGGTGGAAATGGAGGATCTTTTTCAAATTGGAAGCATCGGGCTTTTGAAGGCTGTAGATCATTTCAATCCTGAATTTGATGTGAAGTTTTCTACTTATGCAGTACCAATGATCATTGGAGAGATTAAGCGGTTCCTTCGGGATGATGGAATTCTGAAGGTGAGCCGCTCCATAAAAGAGAATCAGTATAAAATCTGTAAAATGAGGGAGGAATTGGAGAAAAAGTTAGGCCGTGAGCCGGATCTAAGAGAACTTTCAGATGCTATGGATATGCCGATGGAAGAATTGGCGATGACGCTGGAATCGGCTGCAGAGGTAGATTCTATTTACAAGACTGTGTATCAGGGAGATGGAACGGATTTGCAGCTTGTGGACAGGCTTCCGGAAAAAGAGGATCGCCATGAAAAGCTTTTGAACCGGATTTTTCTGGAGGAGATTCTGGAAAAACTGGAAGGAGAGGAGAAAAGACTGATCGTATTTCGGTATTTTCAGGATATGACACAGACAGAGGTTGCAAAAAAAATGGGAATGTCCCAGGTTCAGATTTCTAGGATGGAGAAAAGGATATTGAAGAAGCTGAGAGAAATGGAGAAGTAAGAGCCAAAGTGAAACTTTGCGGTATATTTTTCCCGGATTCAGTTGACGTAGCCCGCTATGGTGCCCTGATCCCGGCCAATTCTCCCACAAATTGTGACGCACATCTTGCAGAAAGCCTTTTTCAAATATGCTCTGGAAAAGGAGAAAAAGCAAAGTATTTTCTCATATTTTCCAGAGCATTATTGGGTGTTAGAATTTAATCTCTTTTCCTTCCAGACGCCACTGTCTGAACTCTGCAGAAGCAGAGAGAAGCAGGTCAGAAGAGGAGTTAAGGGCTGTCTCAACTGAGTCCTGGATAACTCCGATAATAAAGCCTACAGCTACAACCTGCATGGAAATGTCGTCAGAAATTCCGAAAAGGGAGCAGGCCATAGGAATCAGAAGGAGGGATCCGCCGGCAACACCGGAAGCACCACATGCAGAAAGGGCTGCAAGAAGGCTGAGGATGATGGCGGTTGGGATATCAACGTGGATTCCAAGGGTAAAAGCAGTTGCCATTGTCATAACGGTGATGGTGATAGCAGCTCCGTCCATGTTGATGGTTGCACCAAGAGGAATGGTTACGGAATAGGTGTCACGGTCAAGCCCCATCTCCTCACAGGCTTTCATATTTACTGGAATATTGGCAGCGGAACTTCTGGTGAAGAATGCGGTGATGGCACTTTTCTTCAGGCAGTGCAGAATCAGCGGATATGGATTCTTGCGGATACACCAGTAAACCAGAAGCGGGTTTGTTACAAAGTAGATGAAAAGCATGCTGCCTACCAACAGCAGCAGTAGTCTTCCATAGGTAGTGAAAATGTCTAATCCGTTGGTGGATACGGTGTTAAATACCAGACCGAAGATTCCGAAGGGTGCCAGGTTGATGATCCAGCTGACCACCAGGGATGTTCCGTCTGCAATGTCAGCAAGGACTTTTTTGGTGGTGTCATTTGCTGTACGAAGGGCAAGTCCAAGAAGGATGGCCCAGGTAAGGATACCTACATAGTTTGCATTCACCAGGGAAGATACCGGGTTGGCAACAATATTCAGAAGAAGGTTGCTGAGGACCTCCACAATACCCTGTGGAGCACTGGCGTCTGCGGCTGCATTGGTAAGTGTCAGCTGTACAGGGAAAATCATGCTGGCGAAAACGGCAATCACAGCTGCCAGTACAGTGCTGAACATGTAAAGGGCAACTACTGTTTTGATAACGCCGCCATGGGATTTTCCTGCGTTGCACAGTGAACTGAGAACCAGAAAGAATACCAGAAGGGGTGCGATGGCTTTCAGGGCACCTACAAATACATCACCAAGGATGGCAATGCTGGTTGCACCGGGGGCTGCAACTCCAAGGATGGCACCAAGAATCAGACCGACGACGATTCGTTTTACCAGTGCAATCCCGGTCCATTTGTTCCATAGATTTTTCATTTGTTTCTTTACCTCTTTCCCTCTTTAATTTGATAAAAGATTAATCAATTAACTAATTATAAAGGATGTGAGGGGATTGTGCAACAAACTTTTAGGAAAATTGCAGTGAATCTCTATTGTATCTCTATTGTACAAAAAACTTTGTTTTATATTCAGAAGGGCTCAGGCCTTCATATTTCCGGAAAATCGAAGAAAAATAGGTGGCATCCTTATATCCCACAGCTTCTGCAATTTCGTAAGTAAGCAGATCCGTATTATGCAGAAGCTCCTTTGCCTTATGAATGCGCTCCTTATTGATGTACTCAGTAAGAGAACAGGAGGTTGCCTTTTTGAAGGTGCGGCTTAGGTGGGAGGGGGAAATATGCAGTTCCTGAGCAATGGTATCCAGGGAGAGATTTCCAGCCAGATTCTGGACAATATACTGTATGGTGTTTTCTATAATGTAATTGGGAACTGCATGGGTGTTCATACTGTTTTCCCTGGTATATTCCATGATCTGAGAAACAGCACTCTCCAGGGCAAAAATATCCCGGGATTTCAAAAGGTCTTCCAGATATCTAAGGGGAACAGGCTCCAGCTCTTTTTTTACCAGTACACGGCAGCAGATGTAGTAAATCTGGGAACAGATATTCTTTGCATCCTGTGAATTGGTAAAACTGCTTTTGAACTTGGAAAAAATATGATTGGAAACAGAACTGGCTTCCTGGAAAGCCCAGTTGTTCAGACTGCTTTCAATCTGATAAAGATTCAGTGAATTTTCTACAGAAAGTTCCGCAGATTCCTCGGAATTGATGCTTTCAAAAACAGAAATTCGTTGTTCGCTATAAAAGTTATGGGTAAGTGCCTGGATGGCCTCGGAAACTGCCATCTGAAACGCTTCCGGGGATTGATGAAGAGCACTGATCCCGGTAAGAATTTCAGAAGAACTGAATGCCTTTACAATACCGGAGATCTCACGACAGTTTTCCAGAATATATTCTGGAATGGAAGGGCTGGGCTCCGTCTGGAAATAAACATTCAGGATTAAATTGTTATAACGGTAACAATAGGTGTTCTTTTTCTCCGCAATTACAATTTTTTTCAGAGCTGACAGATCCGGTTCATCGGAAGAGGGTTTAAAAGCTGCTACATAATAGCAATCCATGTGAAGTCCAAGGGAAAGAAGCTTTTCTTTTAATTCTTCTGTGCAGGGATGGTCAGTCAGCTCCTGCATCAGCTGATCCTTCAGGAAAAAGACACCTTCTTTTGCAATATTCTCCTGCTGTTGGGAAACAATCAGTTGCTTTTGAGCCTCCTGGACAGCAGCGAAAAGTTCTTTTTTATTGGTTGGCTTTAAAATGAAGGAGGTGACGTGATATTTGATGGCAGTCTGTGCGTACTCAAAATCAGCGTATCCGGTCAGGATGATCACCTTTGTCATAGGATGATTTTCGTGAACAAAGCGAGCTACTTCCAGTCCGTCTGCAGCGGGCATTTTGATATCTGTGATTACGATATCCACAGGATGATTTTTCAGAAAATCTATGGCCTCCATTCCGTCAGAAGCGCTTCCCACAACCTGACAGTCGATGGATGCCCAGTTCATATAATTGGAAATACCTTTTCGCATAGTGACTTCGTCGTCAACTACAAGAAGCTTAAATATCATGGGAAAACTCCTTTCTTGGAATGTGGAAAGAAACTGTGGTGCACTTGTTTGGAAGGCTTGTGATCTTTATCCCCGAGTCTGATCCATAAAGCAGTTTCAGCCGCTTGTCCAGGTTTTTCATGCCGATGTGAGTGTGGCTGTCTTTCTCAGAATGCCGGATGGACTGAATATCTGGTATCACTTCAAAACCGATTCCGTCGTCAATAATGCAGATTTCCAGCATTTGGTCATCTCCCTCTATGATCTGGATGATCAGATGACCTTTTCCTTTCTTGGGTTCCAGACCGTGGACAATTGCATTTTCCACAAGTGGCTGAATGGAAAGACAGGGGATTTCGCAGGAAAGAGCCTGTTCCGGTATCTGGATATCGCAGGAAATTTTGTCCTCGAAACGCATCTGCTGAAGATATACATAAAGTCGCACATATTCCATTTCTTTTGAAATGGAAGTGAAATTGTGATTTCGGGAGAGGGTGTTCATTTTCATCAGGCTTCCCAGGGAAATTACCATCTCATAAATCTCTTCGTTGTCAATCATCTGGGCTTTCCATGCAATAGTGTTGAGCACATTGAAAAGAAAGTGTGGATCCATCTGGGACTGAAGAGCACGGATCTCGGCATTTTTTATAAGAAGTTTTTGCTGATAAATATCCTGATAATAGGTGTCAAGCTGCAGAAGCATCTGATTAAAGGACTGGGCCCACACCTGGAATTCCTGATAAAAGCTTTCTGGCGGAAGGGAGCTGCGGTTTCCTTTTGAAATCTCATTGATGAGAAGAATCATGGTATCAATGGGACGGGTAACTGCCCGGGAAATAATAAATGCCGCAAACAGGGCAATGAGAGCCACTGCCAGGGTAACCAGAAGATAGGATTTCAGGGTACTGTTCAGGTTTTCAAGAAGCAGTTCTTTGGGAGCGGCCACTGCGGAGGTAAGTCCCAGTCGTTCCAGGGACTGGGATGCCATGAAATAATCTTTGCCGGCAAAGCTTTGTTCCTTAAACAGCACAGAGCCTTTTTTTGTATTCAGACTGGAATATAAAGTCTGAAGATCCTCTCCTGAAAAATCAGAATCTGTACTAAGGGAAAATTCTCTGTTAAAAAGCATAATAAACCAGGATGAATCAATGGTCTTCGAGCAGTATTCAATCCATTTCCTGGCATTGATGTTGATAACAATCATACCAATCCTGTTTCCTGAATTGCTGCTATACAGATTGCGGGCAAAGTACATGTTCTGTTCGTGTAGCGGGGAAGTATAACACATCAGGTGCGGATCAGAGGCGTCGATGGTACTTTGCAGAAAGTCTGAGGTATCTTCCACGTTTTCCAGAATCCCGGAAGTATAGGCATGGTAAATAATGTTATGATTGTTATAAATGTAAATGGAATCTGTGAAATTCTTTTCGGAAAGAGCAGAACTGTTATAAATATAAGACATCTGCCGCTCTACGGAAAATGGATGATTGGTTCCCGCGTCCGGATTTTCCAGTGCATTCTGGATCACCTCATTAGACATAAAAAGAGGAATGACGGAATCAATTGTCTCCACCTGGTCCTGTATGGTATCATTGACCTGATTTAACTCCCGCACAATGGAGTCGCGGGAGGTCTTTCTTAATATAGAAGAAGTTTTGATATAATAAAATCCCACAGATAATAGTAAAACGAATCCCACGATGATCATAATGGTGACGGTAATGAAAAATCTGAGAGAGGGATATTTCTTAGGAGTGTGATCAGCCAAAATGGAAAACCTCCTTAATTTGGAAAAATAATTACTTTTATATTATCCCACATTTCAAAAAGTACATCAATTAAATTTGCAGGAATGTCATGTATTTTAAAGAAGAGGACAAAATTTTTAAACAGGAGAAAGAAAAGGAGAAAAATGGGAAAAAATCAGGAAAATGGTGCGGAAATATCCAAGGAACAGCACAAGGTCTTTTATTAAAAAAAGGGGCTTTACAGGCTATAATACACTCACAAACCAAAACAAGGGAGGAACATCATGAAAAGAAAAATGATTTCTAAAATTATGGCAGCAGCACTGATCGGAACTATGTGTGCGGGAATGGCTGTACCTGTAATGGCTGCCGATGATGAAAAAGTAACTTTAAGCGTGATCAACTATCACGTAGGAACCGACTACGCAGCTGAGTACTATTCCTATCTGTTCGAAGCTTTTCAGCAGACAGAGGAAGGAAAGAACGTAGAGTTCAGCTTTGAGGAAATTCCTACAACAGATGCATTTAATCAGAAAATCAAACTTCTTATCTCCAGCGGAGATCTGCCGGATATCGTTTTCAATGGTGGAAACAACATTATCGAGCTGGCTGCAAAATCCGGAAAAGTAGCAGACTTGACACCTTACCTGGATGCAGATCCGGAGTGGAAATCTCTGTTTGATGAAACATCTCTGGATTTCAATACAGTAGATGGCAAGATTTATGGTATTCCGGTTTCTAAAGAGGTTTCTTACATTTACTATAACAAAGACCTGTTTGAGCAGGCTGGAATCGAGGCTCCGGAAGTAGCATATGCAACCTGGGATGAGTTCTTTGAAGCATGCGACAAGCTGAAGGAAGCAGGAATCACCCCGATCGGAATGGATAGTGCAGATTCCGGATGGCTGACAAACCTGTGGATGAGTGCTCTTATTGGAACAAACGGTGATGCTGGAAATGAGTGGATGAACACTATGTATCCAACAGATTACAATACACCAGAAGTAATTGAAGCAGCAGAGAACATCCAGAAAATGTTCCAGAACTATACAACACCAGATGCTGTTGGCGGAAAATATGATCCAATGGCAACTCATTTCTTTAACGGCGAAGTTGCAATGTTCCCGAACGGACCATGGATGATCCCGGATTTCTCTGAGACAGAGAAGGCTCCGGAAGGCTTCTATGACAAGGTTGGTATCATGCTTCTTCCAGGGAACGGAATGGAAATGGTTCCAACACCTGGCGATATGGTAGGCGCTACCGATCCTGAGAAAATAGAGGCAGCAGTTGCATTCCTGAAATTCGAGACAACTCCGGAAAACCAGATCAAGGCTCTGGAAATGACCGGATTACAGCCTGTATCTGATAATCTTGAGGTTCCGGATACACTTTCCGAGAGCGATCCTCTGATGGCACAGGCACTTGAAATCCAGGGCAAGGCAGAGGTGACTTACGGACAGAATCAGGCATACTGGTATCAGAATACAATTGATACCTTCTCAACAGAGCTTCCGGAACTGGCATATGGAAACATCACAGCAGAAGAGTTCTGCACAAAACTGTCAGAAGCGGCAGCAAAGAACGTGGAATAATGTAAATAGCCTGTCACCGGCACCAATACAGCTCTGGTGACAGGCTGTTTTTATGAAACAGGAAATTCCGTTGGAATTTTCTGCAGGCAGGATTCTTTTTGTGAGGAGAAAAAATGAATACAAAGAATAAAAAGATATGGATTTTTTTGTTTACCATTCCCTGCATGATCTTATTTGCACTGGTATATGCGGCTCCTATCATCACTGTTTTTTACACATCTCTGTGTGATTATACCGCTTTTAATTCACCTGCATTTCAGGGAATCAAAAACTTTATTACGATTTTCAGTGACAGCGATTTTATCTGCTCCATCCGGAACACCCTTCTGTGGGTAGTGCTGCAGTCCACCATACATGTAGGTGTTGGTCTTGCTATGGCACTTGTTCTTCGAAGAAAACCGAAGGGCTGGAAATTTGCAAGAACAGCATACATGATCCCAAATATCATTCCTACAGCGGCAACAGGTGTTATGTTTACTCTGCTTTTAAATCCTATGTTCGGAATTGTAAAGCCAATCATGGATTTTCTTGGAATCGACTACGCCATGGTTCCAAATCTGTTCGGAAATTCCAGATATGCATTCTGGACGGTGACAGCAACCTGGATCCTCTATTCCGGATTTAACACCATTATTTTTCTGGCAGAAATGGGTGCTGTAAGCAAAGAGATTTATGAGGCAGCAGCAATCGACGGTGCAACTCCCTGGCAGGCAGACCGTTATATTACGCTACCGCTGATGCGAAATGTATGCGGAACCTGTGTCACTCTTGCAAGTGTGGCCATGGTGTCACAGTTTGACATTATTTACATGACAACAAAAGGCGGACCTGGAACTTCTACTTTGAACCTGCCCATTTATCTGTATAAGGCAGCGACACTGGAAAACAATTATGGAAAAGCAAACGCAGTAGGGGTAGTACAGATCATTATCGGAATCACACTGGTTATTCTGATCAAAGGTCTTTTCCGTGAGAAAAAGGAGGCGGCATAATGAGAAAAACAAGCAGAGTGAAAAATGGGATCGCGTCCTTTTTCAAATATTTCTTTATGATCTTTTTGATTTTTATTTCATTGGCACCAATCATTTGGGCGTTTTTGGGGTCTTTTAAATCTTATGCAGAGATTAACTCCTCTGCATTGTCCCTGCCATCCAGTTTTAACCTGGATAACTATAAGGCGGCACTTCAGTATGCACCGATTTTGAAATATTTCATGAACAGTGTGCTCATTGTGGGAATCAGTGTTCTTGTTACGGTAGCGCTGGTTGCAATGTGCGCTTATGTGATTTCTCGATTTGATTTTAAACTGAAAACTCTGATCGTGCTTTTGATCTCAGCATCCTTAATGCTTCCGGCACAGGCAATTTCCCAGCCATTGTTTGCCATTTTCCAGAAGCTGGGGATTTTTGATACAAAGCTTGGTCTGATCATTGTGTATTCTGCAATGGGAATTCCAATGTCTTTCTTTGTTATGGTCAGCTATTATAAGACCATTTCCACAGCGCTTGAGGAATCGGCTTATATTGATGGCGCAACTTTTATCCAGACATTTTTACATATTATCCTGCCGCTGGCGAAGCCGGGACTTGTGACCATTGCCATGATTCAGTTTATCAATATCTGGAATGAGTTCTATTTCGCTTTGATGTTGACAAGCGGTGACCGTGCAAGGACAGTTCCTATTGCGTTGAATTATTATATGGGAACTTTTGCAAACAACTATTCCGCGCTGTTTGCAGCAGTTGTGATGACGGTGCTTCCTACAATTATTTTATTTATCCTTCTGCAGAGACAGGTTATGGAGAGTCTTACTGCAGGGGCTGTGAAAGGATGAGAATATGGATATCAACAAGAAACCGATTTATCCAGTAGAGACATGGAATGTTACAGAAAAGGAATTTTCCATGGAAACCAATTACCGGAATGAGACAACCTTTGCATTGTCAAATGGATATATTGGTACCAGAGGTACTTTTGAAGAAGGCTATGATTTCTCTGTTGATGAAGGGCTGGAAGGCAACTTTATCAACGGATTTTATGAAAGTGTGGACATTCCTTACGGAGAGTGGAATTATGGATTTCCGACCAAGAGCCAGTCACTTCTGAATCTGCCGGATCTTAAGAAAACAGAAATCTATGCAGATGGAGAGCTGTTTGACATGCGCACCGGCAAGGTGGAAGATTACAGCCGTGTGCTCCATATGAAAGATGGCTATGTGGAAAGAAAGCTGACCTGGATTTCTCCAAAGGGGAAAAAGCTGCAGCTTGTGATGGAACGTTTTGTGTCTTTGGTGCATAAGAACAGAATGTACCAGCGAATTCAGATCACACCAGTGAATTTTTCAGGGGAGATTCGTATCTGCTCTCATTTAAATGGGGATGTGGAGAATCATACGAGGAAGACAAATCCGCTGATCGGCTATGGTCCTTTTGGAAGCAGACTGCATATGGATAAACTTCAGGCTGAAGACGGTGTGCTGTATTATGAGGGCACTACTTTGCAGAGTTGCATGACTGTGGGCTGTGGAAGTCAGTATAAAATAGAAGGAGCCGGAGAGATTGTAACTGTTTTTGAAACAGAGGAAGAAAAAAGACATGCTGTGTGTGAAAGCAGAATGGAGATTCCGGAAAATACTACGGTTACCTGTGAGAAAGCTATTGTCTATACATCCAGTCAGGACATGGAGGTTAGCGAGCTGGAAAGATTTACGAAAAAAGAACTGAAAGAGGCATCTGAGAATGGATGGAGGAAGGAATTCCAGGCTCATATGGATAAAATCCATGAATTCTGGGATGTTTCCGATGTTCAGATTTATGATGATGAGACCCTTCAGCAGGGAATCCGTTTTAACCTGTTTCATATTATGCAGTCTGCAGGAAGAGACGGACGCACAGGAATGGGAGCAAAGGGGCTTTCTGGGGAAGGATATGAAGGACACTATTTCTGGGATACAGAAATGTATGTGCTTCCGGTATTTGTGTACACAGCACCGGAGCTTGCAAGAAAACTTCTGGAGTATCGTTTCCGTACATTGGATCAGGCCCGGGACCGTGCAAAAGTTCTTGGACACCAGAAGGGGGCTCTTTATCCATGGCGTACTATTAATGGAGAGGAAGCTTCCACTTATTTTCCACTTGGTACGGCCCAGTATCATATCAATGCAGATATTGCCTATGCGTTTTGGCTGTATGTGAGTGTTACCGGGGATATGGAGTTTTTCAAAGATATGGCTGCTGAGGTTTTTGTGGAGACTGCCAGAGTCTGGGCGGATGTAGGATATTTTGCTGAGTGCAAGGGCGGAAAATACTGTATTTGTGCGGTAACAGGACCAGATGAGTACAATGCTATTACGGATAATAATTTTTATACCAATCTTATGGGAAGGGAAAATATCCGTTATGCATTGAAATCGCTGGATATGTTAAAAGAGGCTGGAGAGGATGTATATGAGGCATTTGTTTCCAGAATGGGAATTACCCGGGAAGAAACTGCATACTGGAAAAAAATTGTGGAAAATATGTATTTTCCATATGATGAAAGTCGTCAGGTATATGCGCTGGATGATCGGTTTATGATGCTTCGTCCATGGGATGATTCCAGAATCCCACCGGAAAAGAGACATCTTTTGTATGAAAATTATCATCCATTATTTGTCTACAGACAGAGAATGTGCAAGCAGGCAGATGCTATTTTCGGGCTTTATCTGCACAGTTATTTATTCAGCAAGGAAGAACTGAAACGAAACTATGATTTCTATCAGGAAGTGACACTGCATCATTCTTCTCTTTCTAACTGTGTGTTTGGAATGCTGGCTTGCCAGATCGGATATTATGACGAGGCGTATGAATATTTTGCACAGTCTGCAAGAATGGATCTGGATGATTATCATGATAACTTCTATGCGGGAATCCATGCTGCAAATATGGCAGGAACCTGGCAGGCAATTATCAACGGATTTGCAGGTGTGAGGGTAAACGGCGGTGAACTGGAACTGCATCCTTATGTTCCAAAGCTGTGGAAGGGTATGCAGTTTAACCTTCTATACCGGGGAAGAAAGCTGAATATTCAGCTTACACATGAAAAAACAAGAGTAGAACTGGTGTCAGGAGATGCAGTCTTCTTAAAACTTAATGAGAAGGAAATTCATCTGGAGGCAGGAAAGGGAAGTATTTATGAAGAAGAAATATAAGGCAGTCTTTTTCGACTGGGATGGCACAGCTGTTCTCAGCCGAAAGGCACCTGTGGAGGAGATTGTAGGAGCAATGCGACCTCTTCTGGACCAGAAGGTAAATCTGGTAATCGTAAGCGGAACTACAATAGAAAATATTGCAGGGGGAAAACTGGAGACGTATTTTACAAAGGAACAGCTGGCGCAATTGTATCTGGGACTTGGACGCGGTGCCTTTAATTACCGGTATGAAAATGGACAGGAGTTGATTTTCTCGGATATGCTTCCAGACAAAAAAATGCTGGGGGATATTCACAGAATCTGCTTTGACATTCATATGAAGCTTCTGGAAAAGTATGGACTGAATACGGACATTGTATTTTCCAGACCTAATTATTGTAAGATTGATCTGATGGTGGAGAACCAGAGAGGGGATAATCTGTTTATGCAGGAGAATGAGCTGGATATGCTGAAGGATTGCCTGGAAAAGCATGGTGTAGAAGGCGGTCTTCAGGGGCTTCTGGATATTTCTGTGGCAGCAGGAGAACAGTATGGGATAACAGTGAAGCCAACCTGTGATGCTAAGTATCTGGAGGTGGGGATTTCAAGTAAGAGCGACAATGTGGATCGTATTCTGGAGCATCTTCAGGAAGCGTATGGAATCTGTCCGGAGGAATGCTGCTTCTGGGGGGATGAGTATGTGGGAATTGAAGAAGGGATTTATGGAAGTGACAGCTTCATGAAGACGAAGAAAACAGGAAATGGAGATTTCTTTGATGTATCAGAAGTTCCAGGAAAAAGGCCGGAGGGTGTGACCAAACTTGGCGGTGGTGTGGAACGGTTTCTTGGATTTTTGAGGGAGCAGGTGAAGATAGAATAAAAAAAGATGGACTTACATTTGGATGTTGCAGCCTATTATGGAACTTCAGCTGGAGAAAATCTTCAACAAATAGTGACATGTATCTTGTATAATGTTTTTTGAAGATATATTTTGGAATATATGCGTGAAATATAGAAATACCCGGTGGAGAAAATCATTCTTATGAGATTCCTTACCGGGTATTTGTGATTTTGAATTTATTTAGCAGCAGCCTGTTTGCCAAACAGCGTATTTTTGTACTTGGAAAGTGCAGTAAGAAGTACCATTCCAAAGATTCCGCAGGAAATGATCTCTCCGGCACCTACTGTAAGCATCATAAGTGGAATCGGAAGATTGACGGAATAGCCGTAACGAAGTACGAATGGAACCAGAACTGCATTGGCTACGATTGGTGGAACTGGTGCCAGCCATTTGTTGCTGTTACGAAGTTTGTAGGTAAATACAGCTCCGATGAGGGTAGCGATACTTCCGAATGCAATATCCAGAGGAATTGCACCGCCAAGCAGGTTGGCAAGGATACAGCCTACAAAAAGACCAGGAATGGCAGCTGGTGTGAAGAATGGAAGAATGGTCAGGGCTTCGGAAATTCGAACCTGAATCTCTCCATAACTAAACGGTGCAAACACCAGTGTCAGTACAACATAGACAGCCGCAATTAGCGCTGCCTGCACCAGAAACAGGGTACTCTTGTTTTTCATATTCATTTGTCTCCTTTAGTTTTGTTTTACGAGTGGAAGGTCACGAACACTCGATTCATTTTCGCGCTGCAATGAGTCAAGCGGCCATGCTTGCATGGACATTTGACGAATGCCGCGGAGGCATATACCGGAAGGTATATGGCCTACGCCGGGAATCGGCGGAAAAGCCGCTTAAGACCTTATTTTTCTGGGCTTTTCAACGGGCATCAGTATAACATATAGAATTCCGGTTTTCAAGAGGTTATTCCCAAAATGTTCGGAGCATACCCACATTTTCCCATATTTGCAGTGCCGTTTATACAACTTTTCCTGTAATACAGCAAAAGTTTTTAGGGTTGTTATTCCTTCTGAATCATAGTAATCTATAGATATCTTATGAAGAGAACCGCATTTGTCGGTTTGCAGGTCAGGAGGAAAAATATGCCAGATATCAGAATACAAAAATACAAAAATCCCGTTATTTCCGGTTACAATCCAGATCCGTCGATTTGCAGAGTCGGGGATGATTTTTATCTTGTAAATTCAACTTTTGAATTCTATCCCGGAGTGCCGGTTTACCACAGTAAGAATCTTGTGAACTGGGAACTGATCAATTACTGTCTGAGAGATAAAAAGCAGCTTTATCTGGACGGTGTTCGGCCGTCAGGCGGAATTTATGCGCCGATGCTCTGTTACCATAACGGTGAGTTTTTTATGACCACTACCAATGTGTCACATAAGGGACATTTGATTGTACATACCAGCGATATTTATGGGAAATGGTCAAAGCCGGTATGGATTGATCAGGGAGGGATTGATCCTACTTTGCTGTTTGATGGTGAAGATGTTTACTTCGCCTCTACTTCCAGAGATAAAGATGACAGGGATGGAATTTTTATGTGTAAAATCAATCCATACACAGGAGAAAAGCTGTCCGAAAGTGTATGTATCAGTCATGGATGCGGCGGAATCTGTCCGGAGGGACCTCATATTTACAAGCTGAATGGAAAATATTATTTGCTTCTTGCAGAGGGTGGCACAGAATATGGACATATGGTTACCATGCAAAGAGCAGATTCTCCATTTGGACCGTATGAGGCGTGTCCCCATAATCCGATTCTCAGTCACCGGGATAATCCGGATGGCTCTATTTCCTGCACTGGACATGCTGATCTGGAAGTAGATCAGAATGGAAACTGGTGGCTGGTTTGTCTGGGAATCCGGCCTTCTTGCACTCCGCAGCGAGGTCTGAAACTTCATCATCTTGGAAGAGAGACCTTTTTAAGCCCTGTAATCTGGGATAAAGAGGGTTGGCCGGTTGTTGGAAACGATGGCAGAATCGCTTTGGAAATGAAGGGACCACTTCCAGGCGACCAGGTGCAGCCGATATGCCGGGATTTTACAGATGATTTTTCGGAAGAGAAATTCAGCCTGCATTATAACTGGGTTCGAACTCCCCATATGGAAAATTATGTGCGTGATACCGCTGCCAGACGGCTTATTTTGAAAGGAACAAGCGTAACTTTAAATGACACGGATACTCCGACATGGGTCGGGATCAGGCAGAAGGAATTTGATGTTGAGGCAGATGTTGTGGTGAGTCTGAAAGGAAATTTTTCAGATGCCTGTCCGGTTTCCCAAGACAGCAACGTCAAAGGTCTAAATAAAAGAGTGGGACTGGGTACATTCTACAATCAATTTTATCATTATGAAATTTACTTAACCAGAGAGGATGGACAGTACAAGGTTTGTCTTTCCAGGCATATTCATGATATGTTTGCAAGAACAGCTGAGAAGGTAGTATCCTCTGGGGAAAATATTCATTTTCGTATTATCGGTAATCCTCTGGAATATGATTTCTGGTACAGCGAAGATGGAAAATACTATGAGAAGCTGGGCTGCGGTTCTACTGCAGGGCTGGCTACAGAAGGAACTATGTACATGAGCTTTACCGGAACTTATATCGGAATGTTCTCAGAAAATGCGGAAGGGCATTTTAGAAATTTTTCAGTGAAGATAAATAAAAATTAATTGCTGAATAATCAAGGTTAACGGAAATCCCCGCCGGGCAGGATCGCACTGCGGCGCAAATATAAATGTGGCCGGAGGCGATCCGCTGCAGGCAGAGAATCCTGTAAATTGTGCCAAATCTGACTGGCAAAATGCATGGAAAAATCGAAGGATTACTTTTCCGCATCTGCAAGATTTTTCTTCAATTCGATCATTTTGTCACGCAGCTCTGCTGCCTGCTCGAAATTCAAGTCTGCAGCAGCCTGGCGCATCTGTTTTTCCAACTGGGAGATCAGGTTCTTCAGCTCTTTTTTGCTCATGGATTCCGGATCCTTCTTCAGCTTCACTTCAGTTTCAGCAACTGCCTTGGAAACTGCAATCAGATCACGGACTGCCTTCTTAATAGTAGTAGGAGTAATTCCATGCTCCTTATTATAGGCTTTCTGGATTTCCCTGCGACGGTTGGTTTCCTCAATGGCATTTCTCATGGAATCCGTCATCACGTCTGCATACATGACAACGTGTCCTTCGCTGTTTCGGGCAGCACGGCCAATGGTCTGGATCAGGGAAGTCTCAGAACGAAGGAAGCCCTCCTTGTCTGCATCCAGAATAGCAACCAGAGTGATCTCAGGAATATCAAGTCCTTCTCGCAGAAGGTTAATGCCTACAAGCACATCAAATACATCCAGACGCATGTCGCGGATGATTTCTGCACGTTCCAGGGTATCAATATCCGAATGAAGATAACGGACACGGATTCCCACATCTTTCATATACTGGGTAAGATCCTCGGCCATTCGTTTGGTGAGAGTTGTGATCAGCACTTTGTTTTTTCTGGAGGTTTCTTTTGTTATTTCAGAAATCAGGTCGTCTATCTGTCCCTCTACAGGGCGCACCTCCACCTTCGGATCCAGAAGACCGGTAGGACGGATGATCTGCTCGGCGCGGAGAAGCTCATGGTCGTATTCATAATCTCCCGGGGTAGCAGATACAAACAAAACCTGGTCCAGTTTATTCTCAAATTCTTCAAAACTCAGAGGGCGGTTATCCTTGGCAGAGGGCAGACGGAAACCATAGTCTACCAATGTCTGTTTACGGTTCTGGTCGCCAGCATACATAGCGCCAACCTGTGGGACTGTCTTGTGCGACTCATCAATAATAAGAAGAAAATCATCCCCGAAATAATCCAGCAGAGTATAAGGTGGCTGCCCTGGCTCCAGTCCGGAAAGATGACGGGAATAGTTCTCAATACCGGAGCAGAAGCCGGTTTCTTTCATCATTTCAATATCAAAGTTGGTACGCTCGGAGATACGCTGGGCTTCCAGAAGCTTGTCTTCGCTTTTAAAGTAGTCTACCCGTTCTTTTAATTCCTCTTCAATGGCAATGGCTGCTTTCTGAATCTGCTCCGCTGGTACTACATAATGGGAAGCAGGGAAAATACCGATGTGCGCAAGCTGGCATTTGATTTCTCCGGTGAGCACATCAATCTCAGAGATACGGTCAATCTCATCTCCGAAAAACTCCACTCTGACAGCGGTATCTGAGCTGTTAGCCGGAAAAATCTCCAGAGTGTCGCCACGGACGCGGAAGGTACTTCGGTGGAAGTCCATTTCATTTCGGGTGTACTGAATGTCGATCAGCTCCCGGATAACCTCATCACGATCCTTAGTCATGCCAGGACGCAGGGAAATCATCATGTCCTGAAATTCCTGAGGAGAACCCAATCCATAGATACAGGACACAGAAGAGATGATAATAACATCTTTTCGCTCTGACATGGCGGCAGTGGCAGAAAGACGGAGCTTGTCAATTTCATCATTGATCGCAGAGTCCTTGGCAATATAAGTGTCAGAAGAAGGCACATATGCTTCTGGCTGGTAATAATCGTAATAGGAGACAAAATACTCCACCGCATTCTCCGGGAAGAATTCCTTAAACTCACCGTATAACTGTGCTGCCAGAGTTTTATTATGGGCCAGGATCAGAGTAGGCTTATTCAGCGCCTGAATAACGTTTGCCATAGTAAAAGTTTTACCAGAGCCGGTGACACCAAGCAGCGTCTCAAACTGATTTCCCTCTTTAAATCCCTTTACCAGTTTCTCAATAGCCTGTGGCTGATCGCCGGTTGGTTTATACTCGGAATGTAATTCAAAATGATCCATATGAGTCCTTTCTTTTATAAAATCAAACACGCTTTAACTGTTTTCAGTATAGCATCCTTTTTTATAAAAGTACAGCAGAATCGAATATTTGTTCTGCCCTCTGAAATGTCAGAAGCATTCCAAAACTTTAATTGACAGACATACCTATAGTGCGTTATCTTAAAAAAGAAAAGCGTGATTGTTCACGACCTGACCAGTAACACGCTTCGCGATGCGCAGAAATCATGCAGAATTATTAGGAGTGCCGGAAATGGAAGAAAAACAAAAGAATAAAAGATATGTGCTGAGGAAGCTTTTTTTTGCCTCGTTATATCTTAGTACGTTTACTTTTGGCGGCGGATATGTGATCGTTACTTTATTGAAAGAGAAATTTGTGGATCAATATCACTGGATCGATGAGGAAGAAATGCTGGATCTGGTGGCAATCGCACAGTCATCTCCAGGAGCAATTGCAGTAAACGGAGCAATTGTGGTGGGATACAAGCTTGGGGGAATACCGGGAATGCTGCTGTCGGTTCTGGGGGCTATTATTCCGCCAATGGTGATCCTGTCCCTGATTTCCTTGTTTTATGATGCATTCTGCTCGAATTATTATATAGCAGCTCTTTTGAAAGGCATGACTGCCGGCGTAGGTGCTGTGATCATTTCTGTGGTATACGACATGGGGAAAAACGTGGCGAAATCAAATGACTGGGTAAATGTGGTTATTATGGTCATCAGTTTTTGTGTAAGCTATTTTCTGAAGGTAAACATTATTTATATAATACTTATTGTGGCTGTATTTGGATTTGCGCGTACACTTGTGAAGGAGGGCAGCAAAAAATGATTTATCTTCAGCTCTTTTTCAGCTTCCTTCAGATTGGTGCATTAAGCTTTGGAGGTGGATATGCAGCAATGCCTCTTATACAGGAACAGGTAGTGACTATGCATGGCTGGATTTCCATGGAAACTTTTTCGAATCTTGTGACCATTGCAGAGATGACTCCTGGTCCTATTGCAGTAAACTCCGCAACCTTTGTAGGAACCAGGATTGCTGGTCCTGGTGGCGCAGTGGTGGCTACTCTTGGCTGTATTTTACCCTCCTGTATAATTGTAACCCTGCTGGCATATATTTACACGAAATACCGGAAAATGTCCCTTCTCCAGGGAACTCTTACATCCCTTCGCCCGGCGGTTGTGGCCATGATCGCCAAGGCAGGAGTTACCATTTTAGTATCATCTTTTTTTATAAATGGTGCAGTGGAACTGTTTCGGGAAAACATATGCATTCGAATGGTGGTGTTCTTTACTGCCGCACTGGTGCTTTTAAGAAAATTTAAAATGAATCCTATTCTGGTGATGGTTTTGTGCGGTGTGGCAAATATGGTGTTTTGCGCGGCTGCCGGAAGCTGACTGGAAAAGATATGCCAGCTGACTTTCGTATATGGTGCTGCCGCAGGTAGGCTGCACCTGTGTTTAGAAGAAAAAATAAGGGGGATAACAGATTGAACATATGTGTATATGGCGCTTCAAGTGCACTGCTTAAAAACATTTATTATGAAAAAACAGAAGAGCTTGGAAGAGCAATGGGAAAAAGAGGTCACGGTCTGGTGTTTGGCGGCGGGGCTACCGGAATGATGGGAGCAGCAGCCAGAGGCGTGGCAGCAGAAAATGGTTACATACTTGGAATTGCTCCCCGATTTTTTGACCAGCCTGGAGTTCTGTATGAGAAATGCACGGAATTTATTTTCACAGAGAATATGAGAGAGCGCAAAAAACTTCTGGAAGAAAAATCAGATGCTACGATCGTAGCACCTGGCGGAATTGGTACCTACGAGGAATTTTTTGAGATTTTTACCTTGAAAAGCCTGAAACGTATTGACCGCCCAATTGTGCTGTATAACATTGACGGATATTATGACAAGATGAAAGCATTGCTGGAGTACACAGCAGAAGAGAAATTCATGGATTTTTCCGTGCTGGATCTGGTAGTCTTTCTGGATGAGCCGACAGCAGTTCTTGACTATCTGGAAAATTATAAAAAATAGAGGCTGCTATTCAGCAGGGGCTGTTTTGCGAAACATATAACTGTGAAGGTGCTGAACAGTTACAAAACGGACATGTCGCCTATGGGCGGTATTCCTATATAGGAAAGAAGATGCCAGGGAAAATTTTCTCAAGGCATCTTTTTCATTTATGCGGCAGCAAACATAAGACTGCGTTGGCAGATACCTGATAGTATCCTTGCTGCCCAAAAAAAGTATTGCAGTAAGGAGAATTTAGCCAGAATGGTAAAGTATAGGGTAAAAACTATCAAAAAAGATGAAAAAAATTTGTAAAAAATATTGACAAAAGGAATACTGAGGTGTATCTTAAGAACATAGATGTTAGCACTCCTAAATAATGAGTGCTAACAAAGGAATTCGAAGAAGCCAGACGGAAATCAGAATCAGGTTTGACCGTCTGCTTTTCAGGAAGGAGCAGATATTTCATGGATGAAGTATTAGATGAGCGCAAACGGAAAATACTGAAAGCAATCATCAAAACTTATATGGAAACAGGTGAGCCTGTAGGTTCCAGAACTATTTCCAAATATCCGGATCTGAATGTCAGCTCTGCTACTATCCGAAATGAGATGTCCGACCTGACGGATATGGGCTACATCGTACAGCCCCACACCTCAGCCGGAAGAATTCCATCAGATAAAGGCTATCGCCTTTATGTAGATGAGCTTACCAGGGAGAAGGAAGCCGAGATCGCAGAAATCCGTGATCTGATGATTGAGAAGTCAGATAAGATGGATAAGGTGCTCAAGCAGGTGGCGAAGGTTCTTGCCACGAATACCAATTATGCGGCTATGGTTGCGGTTCCCCAGTATAAGGGAAGCACCCTGAAGTTCATTCAGCTTTCACGAGTCAATGAGCGGCAGCTGATTGCCGTAGTTGTATGTGAGGGTAATGTTATTCGGAACCAGATCATTAATATTGATGAGGAGATGGATGACCAGACGATCCTGAAGCTGAATCTTCTTCTTAACACGAACCTGAACGGCGTACCCATCCAGGACATTAATCTGGGCATGATCGCCAGATTGAAAGAACAGGCGGGAAGCCACAGCGGTGTGGTTGCAGATGTGCTGGACGCAGTTGCAGCTACAATTCACGTGGACGAAGAAGATATGAAAGTATATACATCGGGAGCAACCAACATATTTAAGTATCCAGAGCTTGCAGATACATCCAGAGCCAGTGAGCTGATTTCCACTTTCGAGGATAAGCAGGAACTTGCGGATATGGTCCGTGAGGAAATGGGAGATCCGGAGAACACAGGAGTTCAGGTATACATCGGGGATGAAGTTCCGGTACGTACCATGAAAGACTGCAGTGTGGTCACAGCTACTTACGAGTTGGGAGATGGAATGCGTGGAACTATTGGAATCATCGGTCCCAAGCGAATGGATTACGAGAATGTAGTGGACAGCTTAAAGAAATTAAAAGTCCAGCTTGACGAAATGGTAAATAAGAAAACCTAGAAAGGCGGTTGAAAGCGTGTCAGAAGAAATGAATAAAGAAGCCGAAGTACAGGAAGAAGCAGTTGACATTCCGGTAACAGACGGAAGCGAAGAAGAGGCAGCAGATACAGCCCAGACAGCAGAAGAGGAGACTTCCGAAGAACCAGCACAGACAGAAGAAACTGAGCAGTCAGATCAGGAAGCAGAATCTCAGAAGGAACCGGAAACCAAGACAAAAACTTCTTTCTTCGGCAAGAAGAAAAAAGAGAAAGATAAATTCGAACAGCAGGTCGAGGAACTTACAGACAGACTGAAGCGCAGCATGGCTGAATTCGATAACTACCGTAAAAGAACGGAGAAGGAGAAATCCAGCATGTACATCATCGGCGCTAGGGACATCGTTGAAAAAATGCTTCCGATCGTGGATAACTTCGAAAGAGGTCTTGCACAGGCACCGGAGGATGATCCATTTGCAGAAGGCATGAAGATGATCTACAAGCAGATGATGACAGCTTTTGATGAGATGGGTGTGAAGCCAATCGAAGCTGTAGGTAAGGAATTTGATCCGAATCTGCATAATGCAGTGATGCATGTGGAGGACGAATCCGTTGGCGAGAACATCGTCGTAGAGGAATTCCAGAAGGGATATACCTACAAGGATTTCGTTGTAAGACACAGTATGGTAAAAGTTGCTAATTAACAGAAAGCATCTTGGAGAATCAAACTTCATCGACATTTTCTAAAAACAAAGTATAAATGTTACTGTTCGTATAATGGACAGCAACCATGAATTTTTAAACAGGAGGAAAATTATCATGGGAAAAATCATTGGTATTGACTTAGGTACAACAAACAGCTGTGTAGCTGTTATGGAAGGTGGACAGCCAACCGTTATCGCAAATACAGAAGGATCCAGAACAACACCATCTGTTGTAGCATTCACAAAGACAGGTGAGCGTCTGGTAGGTGAGCCTGCAAAACGTCAGGCAGTAACAAACGCAGAGAAAACAATCTCTTCCATCAAGAGAGAGATGGGTACAGATTACCGTGTAACAATTGATGATAAGAAATATTCCCCACAGGAAATTTCCGCTATGATTCTTCAGAAACTGAAAAAAGACGCTGAAGGATACCTTGGAGAGTCTGTTACAGAAGCAGTTATCACTGTTCCGGCATATTTCAATGATGCTCAGCGTCAGGCAACCAAGGATGCTGGTAAGATTGCAGGTCTCGATGTAAAACGTATCATCAACGAGCCTACAGCAGCAGCTCTTGCATATGGTCTTGACAATGAGAAAGAGCAGAAGATCATGGTTTATGACCTTGGTGGTGGTACATTCGATGTTTCCATTATTGAGATTGGTGATGGCGTTATCGAAGTTCTGGCAACAGCTGGTAACAACCGTCTTGGTGGTGATGACTTTGACCAGAGAATTACAGACTATATGCTTTCTGAGTTCAAGAGAACAGAGGGCGTTGACTTAAGCAACGATAAGATGGCTCTTCAGAGACTGAAAGAAGCTGCTGAGAAAGCTAAGAAAGAGCTTTCTTCCGCAACAACAACCAATATCAACCTGCCATTCATCACAGCAACAGCTGAAGGACCGAAGCATTTTGATATGAACCTTACAAGAGCTAAATTTGACGAACTTACACACGATCTTGTTGAGAAAACAGCAGAGCCGGTTCGCCGTGCACTTTCTGATGCAGGTCTTACTGCTTCTGATCTTGGACAGGTGCTTCTGGTTGGTGGATCTACACGTATCCCGGCTGTACAGGATAAAGTAAGACAGTTAACTGGCAAAGAGCCAAGCAAGGCCTTGAACCCAGATGAGTGTGTTGCACTTGGTGCTTCTATCCAGGGTGGTAAGCTTTCCGGTGAGGCTGGTGCAGGTGACATCCTTCTTCTTGATGTTACTCCACTTTCCCTGTCCATCGAGACAATGGGTGGTATTGCAACACGTCTGATCGAGAGAAATACAACTATTCCGACCAAGAAGAGCCAGATTTTCTCCACAGCAGCTGATAATCAGACCGCTGTAGATATCAATGTATTACAGGGCGAGCGTCAGTTCGCGAAAGACAACAAGTCCCTTGGACAGTTCCGTCTGGATGGAATCCCACCAGCACGTCGTGGTGTTCCGCAGATTGAGGTTACATTCGATATCGATGCCAACGGTATTGTAAATGTATCTGCTAAGGATCTTGGAACAGGTAAAGAGCAGCACATTACAATCACAGCTGGTTCTAACATGTCCGAGTCTGATATTGACAAGGCTGTTAAAGAAGCTGCTGAGTTCGAAGCTCAGGATAAGAAACGTAAAGAGGCAATTGATACAAAGAACAATGCAGACTCCATGGTATTCCAGGTTGAGAATGCACTGAAAGAAGCTGGTGATAAACTGGATGCAAATGACAAAGCTTCCGTAGAGGCTGACTTAAATGCATTAAAAGATATCCTTGCTAAATATGCAAATACAGATGAGATCGGAGATGCTCAGGTCGCTGAGATCAAAGCTGCTCAGGAGAAGATGATGGAAAGTGCTCAGAAGCTTTTCGCAAAGATGTATGAAGCACAGAACCCACAGGGCGGTGCTGGTCAGGCAGGCCCGGGACCGGACATGGGAGGAGCTTCCCAGGGCGGTAACGAGGCAGGTTACGGCGATGATGTTGTAGATGCTGACTACAAAGAGGTTTAATTGAATAATAAGTTCCAATATTTCGGAACATGAAACTACAGCCCGGTCATGATTCATGACCGGGCAGTGGTGGTGAAAGACATATTACAGGAATTGCGCCGCTGGCGTCTTCCATAAGATAACCAAATACAAAAAGTTAGGAAAAGAAATCATGGCTGATAAAAGAGATTACTATGAAGTCTTAGGCGTTGATAAGAGCGCCGATGACGCTACATTAAAAAAAGCATATCGTCAGCTTGCCAAGAAGTATCATCCCGATGTAAATCCGGGAGATAAGGAAGCTGAAGCGAAATTCAAAGAGGCAACAGAGGCTTACAGCGTCTTAAGTGACCCGGACAAGAGAAGACAGTATGATCAGTTTGGTCATGCCGCTTTTGAAAACGGCAGCGGTGGCGGAGCAGGCGGTTTCGGCGGCTTTGATTTCTCCGGCGCAGACATGGGTGATATCTTCGGAGATATTTTCGGAGATCTGTTTGGAGGCGGCGGAAGCCGCAGACGTGCCAATAATGGACCTATGAAGGGTGCAAACCTGCGTGCACGCGTGAATATCACCTTTGAGGATGCTGTATTTGGCTGTGAGAAAGAACTTGAGATTACTCTGAAAGATGAATGTACTTCCTGTCACGGTTCTGGAGCTAAGGCTGGTACCTCACCGGTTACCTGTCCGAAATGTAATGGTGAAGGACAGATCGTTTACACCCAGCAGTCCATGTTTGGCATGGTTCGTAACGTTCAGGTGTGTCCGGATTGTCATGGTACTGGCAAAATTATCAAAGATAAATGTCCGGATTGCCGTGGTACCGGCTACATTTCCAATCGCAAAAAAATTAAGGTATCTATTCCAGCTGGTATTGACAATGGTCAGAGTATCCGTATCCGTGATAAAGGTGAACCTGGCACAAATGGAGGTCCGAGAGGCGATCTGCTGGTAGAAGTAAATGTAGCACGCCATCCGATTTTCCAGAGACAGGATATGAATATTTACTCTACTGCACCGATTACTTATGCACAGGCAGCGCTTGGCGGCGAAGTCAAACTGAATACAGTAGATGGAGAAGTTCTCTATGAAGTGAAACCAGGAACTCAGACAGATACCAGAATCCGTCTGAAGGGAAAAGGTGTTCCGTCCCTTCGAAACAAGAATGTTCGCGGTGATCACTACGTAACTCTGGTTGTTCAGGTACCAACCAACCTGAATGAGGACGCGAAAGAAGCTCTCCGCAAATTTGACGAGGCATGCGGCAATCGTCCTGCAGGCAGTGCCGGCGATAGCACAGAAAAGTCCGAAAAGAAGAAAAAAAGCTTCATGGACAAATTAAAAGAGACCTTTGAAGAGTAAAAAATCAGTTTTTCCATAAAAGAATAAAGAAAAGGGGAGATATCCTCTTTTCTTTTTTTGTTACTTATTGTATATTAAAGGGTAGCCGCAACGTTACTGTCCGTGCTGCTGGTCAGGAAATGAGCAGTAACATCGCAAGAGTCCGGAAAGGAGTTTTGCCTTGAAAACAAAGAAAAGAGATTTGTTAAACCGATATATCCCCCTGTGGTCTATTGTACCTCTTGTGACCATCATGGCAGTGAATTGTCTGATTTACTGGGGAAGCAGTGCGCTTACAGCTGGCAGGTATCACTTTGATTTTACGATGGCATTTGACAGGGAAGTTCCTTTACTGCCTGTATTTGTGTGGTTTTATATTCTGGCATTTCCATTCTGGGCGGTGGGGTATTTGCTGGCGGCAAGGCGTGGTAAGGATATGTTTTACCGGTTTGTTGCCACAGATCTGACCATACATTTTATTTGCTTTATCTGCTTTATTTTAATACCGACCACCAATATAAGACCGGAGATCCCAGGAAATACCCTTTCGGAAAAGATTCTCGCTCTGGTATATTCCCTGGATGGCGGGAACAGTCCTTCTAATTTGTTTCCCTCTATCCACTGCTATGTGAGCTGGATGTGCTGGAAAGGTGTGGAAGGCTCAGAGAAGGTGCCGAAATGGTATCAGAGATTTTCTCTGGTATTTGCAATTCTGATCATTATCTCTACCCAGGTGCTGAAGCAGCATTACATTGTGGATGCAGCAGCGGCGTTGCTTCTGGTAGAGTTTTTCTGGAGATTTTATCAGAAAGGGCAGCGACATAAGTGGGTTGTGCATGTTTTTGCACATAAAAAGAAGTAACATGGACATAAAAAACCAGTAATTGGTCAGGTGAATTGAAAAATCAGAATAAAGTAACAGATAACAACCGTTTCGAAAGATGTTAAAAAATACCATATTGTGATTATGAAGAAACAGCTTTCAATAAAAAGATTGGAGAAATAGTATGAAGTGGAATCGCTTTACCATCAAAACAAAAACAGAAGCAGAAGACGTTATTATCTCTGCCCTTGCAGACGTTGGAGTTGAGGGCGTAGAGATTCAGGACAAACAGCCCCTTACCGAGACAGATAAAGAGCAGATGTTTGTGGATATTATGCCGGAAGGTCCAGCGGATGATGGAATCGCCTATCTGAATTTTTATCTGGAAGAGGACACAGAAACTGCACCTGTTCTCGAGAAAGTACGTGCTGTCCTTGAAGAAGTACGCGGATACATGGATATCGGCGAAGGTACCATCACAGAATCCCAGACAGAGGACAAAGACTGGATCAATAACTGGAAGGAATATTTCCATCAGTTCTATGTAGATGACATTCTTATTGTTCCATCCTGGGAAGAAGTGAAGGAAGAAGATAAAGATAAGATGATCCTTCACATTGATCCAGGTACAGCTTTTGGAACTGGTATGCACGAGACAACCCAGCTGGTAATTCGTCAGCTGAAGAAATTTGTGACAAAAGACACCCAGATGCTGGATGTTGGAACCGGAAGCGGTATTCTTGGAATTGTAGCTTTGAAGCTGGGCGCTGCTCATGTTGTGGGAACTGACCTTGATCCCTGTGCAATTCCGGCAGTGGCAGACAATAAAGAGGCTAACGATATTAAGGATGAGACTTTTGACATGCTCATTGGAAACATCATTGATGATAAAGAAGTTCAAGACACGGTTGGATATGAGAAATATGACATTGTAACGGCTAATATCCTGGCAGATGTACTGGTGCCTCTCACACCGGTTATCGTAAATCAGATGAAAAAGGGTGCTTACTATATCACCTCTGGAATCCTGGATGTGAAAGAAGAAGTAGTGGTAAAGGCAGTGAAAGACGCCGGGCTTCAGCTGGTTGAGGTAACCCATCAGGGAGAATGGGTATCTGTCACAGCCAGAAAGGAATAATTATGCAGCGCTTTTTTGTGGAGCCTTATCAGGTCCTTGAGGAAGAACACAGGATTACCCTTACAGGTCCGGATCTGAACCATATGAAAAATGTTCTTCGCATGCGCATTGGTGAGGACGTTTGGATCAGCGATGGCAGTGAGAAGGAATATCACTGTACCATAGAAGAATTTCAGGAGGACAGCGCAGTTCTTCATATCCTTTATGCCCAGGAATCCCAGTATGAGCTCCCAAGCCGGATTTATTTGTTCCAGGGTCTTCCTAAAGGGGATAAAATGGAACTGATCATTCAGAAGGCTGTGGAGCTTGGCGCTTACGCTGTTGTTCCAGTTGAAACAAGGAGATGTGTGGTGAAGCTGGACGCAAAGAAAGCGCAGAAGAAGGTTACCAGATGGCAGCAGATTTCCGAGAGCGCAGCTAAGCAGTCTAAGCGTATGCTAATCCCGGAAGTGAAAAATGTAATGAACTGGAAAGAAGCACTTGCCTTTGCAAAAGGACTGGATGTGGTTCTGATTCCTTATGAGCTTGCCCAAGGTATGAAAGAGACCCGGGAAATCCTGGCGGCAATTCAGCCTGGACAATCTGTGGGGATTTTTATTGGCCCGGAAGGCGGTTTTGAGGAGGAAGAAGTGAGAGATGCCATGGAAGCCGGTGGGAAACCGGTGACCCTGGGAAAAAGAATCCTGCGCACAGAGACAGCAGGTATGACCATGCTGTCTATTCTGATGTATACGCTTGAGTCTGTTTAAAAATATTTTAGCAATCTGCAAGATGTGCCAGAGCCTGTTTGAAAAATCATTTCAGCAATCTGCACGCCCCACTTTGCGGTATATTTCACCCGAATTCGGCTGCCGCAGCTCGCTGCTGCGCCCTTATCCGGGTAAAGGCTTCCGCAAATTGTGACGCACATCTTGCAGAAAGCCTTTTTTTAACATGCTCTGGAAAAAAAGAGGAAAAGTAAGAAATGGAAGCATATTTTGATAACTCTGCTACCACAAGATGTTATCCTGAGGTGGCAGAGATTGTAGTAAAAACAATGACAGAGGATTTTGGAAATCCTTCTGCCATGCATTTAAAAGGTGTGGAAGCGGAAAAGTATGTCCGTGAAGCTGCACAGATACTTGCCAAAATTCTCAAGGTAAATGAAAAAGAAATCATTTTCACCTCTGGCGGAACAGAGTCAAATAATCTGGCCTTGTTTGGCGGAGCGGATGCAAATAAAAGAAGCGGAAACCATATTATCACCACTTCAGTGGAGCATGCAGCTGTAGGACAGCCCGCAGAGCGCCTGGAACAGATGGGATATGAGGTGACGATAGTTCCTGTAGATCACAGGGGTGTGGTTCAGCTGGAGGCGTTAGAGAAAGCTTTGCGCCCGGATACGATTCTGGTATCTACTATGTATGTAAACAATGAGGTTGGTGCTGTGATGCCAGTGGAAGAGATTGCAAAACTGGTTCATGAGAAAAGCCCGAAGGCTCTGTATCATGTAGATGCGATCCAGGCATTTGGAAAATACCGTATTTATCCCAAAAAGGCAGGAATTGATATGCTCTCTGTGAGCAGCCATAAGATTCACGGGCCTAAAGGTGTAGGATTTTTATATATCAATGAGAAAGCCAGGATTCAGCCTCAGATCTTAGGCGGCGGCCAGCAGGCCGGTATGCGGTCCGGTACAGATAATGTACCTGGAATTGCAGGACTGGGTGTTGCTGCAAAGATGGTCTACACGGATTTTGATAAGAAAATTGAGCATATGTATCAGCTGAAGGAACGCCTTGCAGAAGGTTTTCTGAAACTTCCTGATGTTCGTCTCAACGGAATGGAGATAAGAGAAGGTGCACCTCAGATCTTAAGCGCCAGCTTTCTGGGCGTGAGAAGCGAAGTGCTGCTTCATACTCTGGAAGAAAAAGGCATTTATGTTTCAGCCGGAAGCGCCTGCTCCAGCCACAAAAGAAAAGCTGCCGGAACCTTAAGTGCAATGGGAATGGAAGCAGCCCAAAGAGAAAGTACGCTGAGATTCAGTTTTTCAGAGGAAAATACATTTGAAGAAGTGGATTATGCATTGGAAGTGATCGGGCAGGTACTGCCTATGCTTCGGAGATATTCCAGACACTGATGCAGTGAGGAAAAGAAGAATGAAATGCAGCGCCGGGGAAAGTCCGGCAGCCGCATAAAATAAAGAAACAGGAGGAAATCAAATGATATTTCACGCATTTTTAATAAAATACGCAGAAATAGCTATCAAGGGTAAAAATCGATATCTGTTTGAAGATGCCCTTGTGAAGCAGATGAATATTGCTCTTTCTAAGATAGAGGGCGATTACCGCGTTGTGAAGGAGCAGGGCCGTGTTTATGTATTCTGTCCGGAGGAATACGATTTTGAGGAGGCTGTAGCTGCATTAAAAACAGTATTCGGTATTGTTTATATCTGTCCGGTAGTGATCTACGAGGACAAAGGATTTGAGCAGATGCGCTCTGACGTTGTGGAGTACATGAAGAATGTACATCCGGATTATCACGGCACCTTCAAGGTATATACAAGACGTGCAAAGAAGTCCTATCCGGTAAATTCCATGGAAGTAAGTGCAAGAATCGGTGAAAGCATTCTGGATGCTTTTCCGGAGGCAAAGGTGGATGTACATCAGCCTGAACTTACCGTTTCTGTTGAGATCCGTGAAAAAATTTATGTATATTCCAAGAGCATCAAGGGACCTGGCGGAATGCCGGTTGGAACCAATGGAAAGGCAATGCTGCTTCTTTCCGGCGGAATTGACAGCCCGGTGGCCGGATATATGATCGCAAAGCGAGGAGTTAAGATTGAAGCCGTTTATTTCCATGCTCCGCCGTATACCAGCGAGCGTGCGAAACAGAAGGTTGTGGACCTGGCGAAGCTGGTGGCAAAATACAGTGGACCGATCAGACTTCATGTAGTAAACTTTACAGACATTCAGCTGTACATTTACGATCAGTGCCCACATGATGAGCTTACTATCATTATGCGCCGTTATATGATGAGAATTGCAGAGTATTTTGCAAAGAAGGATAACTGTCTTGGACTTATTACCGGTGAGAGCATTGGACAGGTTGCAAGCCAGACCCTGCAGAGTCTTGCTGCAACGAATGAAGTGTGCACATTACCGGTATATCGTCCGGTGATTGGGTTTGATAAACAGGAAATTGTAGAGCGTTCCTGGGAGATTGGAACTTATGACACTTCTGTTCTTCCATATGAAGATTGCTGTACTATTTTCGTCGCAAAGCATCCGGTTACAAAGCCGAATCTGAATGTGATCCGTAAGTCGGAGGAGAAGCTGGCTGAGAAAATTGATGAACTGATGGAAGCGGCACTTAGCACTGCAGAAGTGATTGAAATCCAGTAAAAAAGTGGAAAAGTACTCAGAGACTGCATGAAATCATCGAAAAAACAAAAAGAGGAACTGTGAACAGTTCCTCTGACAATCGAATATTTAATTATTCAACTGTATATTTGTCGATGATTTCCATAACGCTGTCAAGAGCAGCTCCATCAGCATGGATATTGAGGTCGATCGGTTTGGATAAATCCAGGCTGAAGATACCCATGATAGATTTAGCGTCAATCACATATCTTCCGGATACCAGGTCGAAGTCGCAGTCAAATTTGCTGATCTCGTTTACAAATGCTTTCACTTTATCAATAGAGTTAAGTGAGATTTTTGCTGTTTTCATTGTGATATAACCTCCCTTGGATTGTTAGTAGTTTGCTTTACAGTACTCATATTACCTGTAGGCAGGATAAAAGTCAAGGTGAAAAAAGAAAAAAAATGGCAGCAGAATTAGTGAAAATGTATAAAAAATTTACAACATTACTGTGTACTGATAATATTCCGCGAGATGCTTTTCGTGAATGAAATTTACTGAAAATCCGGGAAGTGCGGCACAAAATCACGTATTTACATGAATTCAGTGCATTGCGGAGGGGTTATCCTGCATGGTGTGGACGGTACTAGTTTTGGAGGAAAGAATGAAAAAAAAGGTTGCATTACACAATCTTGGATGTAAAGTAAACTCTTATGAGCTGGAAGCTATGCAGCAGCTTCTGGAACAGGCAGGGTATGAAATCGTACCTTTTGAACCAGGTGCTGATGTTTACGTAATAAATACCTGTACGGTAACAAATATTGCAGACCGTAAGTCCCGTCAGATGCTTCACAAGGCGAAAAAGATGAACCCGGATGCGGTGGTAGTAGCAACAGGATGTTATGTACAGACTGACGAGGGAAAACTGGAAAAGGACGAAGCAGTGGATCTGGTACTTGGAAATAACCAGAAGAAAAATATTGTGGAAGTTCTGACTGATTTTGAAAAAGAACACCAGCGTCAGGCTCATATTATTAAGATTAATCAGACAAAGGAATATGAAGAACTGGAAATCAGCCGCACAGCTGAGCATGTACGTGCTTATATTAAGGTGCAGGATGGCTGCAACCAGTTTTGCACCTATTGTATCATTCCCTATGCAAGAGGCCGCGTGCGAAGCAGGGAAAAAGAGAATATTTTAAATGAAGTGCACAAGCTGGCCAAAGTCGGCTACAAAGAAGTGGTGCTCACAGGAATTCATCTCAGCTCCTATGGAGTGGATTTTCCTGAGGACAATAAAGAAACCTTGCTTTCTCTTATTCAGGCAGTAAATGAAGTGGAAGGAATTCAGAGAATCCGCCTTGGTTCCCTGGAACCGGGAATCGTTACGGAAGAATTTGCAAAAGAGTTGTCTTCTATGCCAAAAGTCTGCCCCCATTTTCATCTTTCCCTGCAGAGTGGGTGCGATACGACTCTTGAGAGAATGAACAGACGATATAGAAGTGCGGAGTATAAAGCAAGATGTGAACTTCTTCGCAAATATTTCGGAAATCCAGCGCTGACAACAGATGTGATCGTTGGTTTTCCAATGGAAACAGAAGAGGATTTTCAGGCTTCCTATGATTTTGTGAAAGATATTCATTTTTATGAAACCCATATTTTTAAATATTCCCGTCGCCATGGAACTAAGGCTGCGGCTATGTCCGGTCAGCTGACAGAGGCAGAAAAAGCTGTGAGAAGTGACAAAATGCTGGAGCTGCACCAGAAGCGTGCAGCAGAATATGAGACTTCTCTTCTTGGAAAGACTCTGGAGGTACTTCTGGAGGAGGAAGTGGAGATTGATGGAAAAGCATATTATCTGGGACATTCCAGAGAATATGTGAAAGTGGCGGTGCTGAAAACGGAGGAATACGGTGTAAATGATATTCTGGCGGTGAAAGTGGAAGAAGCTTTGCAGCCACATATTTTGCAGGGAGAAGAAGTACAGGTTTTGTAGGGGCGTGACCAGTAACATAATTATTACTGTTCACTGGTAACGTTCCGCGAGGTGTTTTTTGTGAACAAAGTTCACAGAAAACCCGAGAATCTCAGCGCGAAATCATGCGAATGCATGATTTCTGTGCATCGCGAAGCGGGTTACTGGGCAGGTCGTGACCGGTAACCACACAATTGCGGAAATGACAGGCAATGCAAAATTAGGATTGTAATTTACACGTAATTATATTAAAATAAAAAAGAAATAATCGTAAGGACGTGAGAAAAATGGCAGAAAATAATCTGGGAAGTACACAATATTTCAGAACAAAACCAGATCAGGAGCTTGAAGTAAAAGAAATCCTGGACCTGGTTTACAACGCAATGGAAGAAAAAGGCTATAATCCTGTGAATCAGATCGTAGGCTATATTATGTCCGGTGATCCGACTTATATCACCAGTCATAAGGGTGCCAGAAGCATGATCATGAAGGTTGAGCGTGATGAACTTGTTGAGGAATTGCTGACCGAGTATATTAAGAACAGATCCTGGGAATACTGATTATGAGATTAATGGGATTAGACTACGGTTCCAAGACGGTGGGCGTTGCCGTCAGTGATCCACTGGGACTTACCGCACAGGGTGTGGAGACTGTCTGGCGCAAGCAGGAGAATAAGCTTCGCCAGACGATGGCACGGATTGAAGAACTGATTTCGGAGTATCAGGTAGAGCGTATTGTACTTGGATATCCGAAGAACATGAATAATACTGTAGGCGAGCGGGCGGTGAAATCTCTTGAGTTTAAAGAAAAGCTGGAGAAGAGGACTGGCCTGCCTGTTGTGATGTGGGATGAACGACTGACTACGGCAGAAGCGGAGCGTACTTTAATGGAGACCGGTGTCAGACGTGAGAACAGGAAGCAGTTTCTCGATCAGATGGCTGCGGTTTTGATCTTACAAGGATACTTAGACCGAATGAATATGAATAAGGATGAGAATAATGGAGAAAATTAAATTTCAATCCGAGGATGGGATTATAGAATTTTTTGTGGAAGAACAGACTACAGTTGCAGGAATCACTTATCTTCTGGTTTCCGATTCACAGGATGACGAGGCGAACGCCTATATTATGAAAGATGTTTCAGAAGAGGGAAGCGAAGAAGCCAGCTATGAGATGGTAGAAGATGATGAAGAACTGATGGCAATTTCCAAAGTATTTGAACAGATGTTGGACGACGTAGATCTTGAAATGTAATAATTTGCTGGGCAGATCGTGAACAGTGATGCGAAATCATGCTTTGCATGTTTTTTTGTGCATCGTGAAGCGTGTAATTGTGAAGTTACTGAACAGTTACCAGCCGAAACAAAATAAAGTCGCTTTATCCTGGTAGCGTGAGTTTGGAGGATAAAGTGCGCAAAATGGAGGATAGATTGATTGAAGACGGAAAATGAAATGAACAACAACGGACAAAGGACTCCGGCAGTCGGAAACGGAACAAGAAAACCAAATTTCAGACATAAAAATTACAGATATAAGGCACAGCCGAAAAAGGACGGAAAAGATGGTCAGAAACAAGGACAGGATAAGCCGGTCAAGGGAAATTATAAACCTCAGTTCCGCAGTCAGGGCAAGCCTGCCTTAAAGCGACCACGCAAAAATAACAGTGGATCCAAGCTGAAGATCATTCCACTTGGTGGTCTGGAGCAGATTGGAATGAATATTACAGCTTTTGAGTATGAAGATAGTATAGTAGTAGTAGATTGCGGACTCGCTTTTCCGGAAGATGACATGCCGGGAATCGATCTTGTAATTCCGGATATTACCTACCTGAAAGAGAATATTTCCAAGGTGAAAGGATTTGTGATCACCCATGGTCATGAGGATCATATTGGTGCGCTTCCATATGTACTGAAGGAAGTAAATGCACCGATCTACTCCACCAAACTGACTCTTGCGCTGATCAGCAACAAGCTGAAAGAGCATAATCTGACTAAGACTACCAAGTTAAAAGAAGTAAAACACGGTCAGGTGATCAATCTTGGTGATTTTGCTATTGAATTTATTAAGACGAACCATAGTATCCAGGATGCATCTGCACTGGCTATTTATTCTCCTGTGGGAATCGTGGTGCACACAGGTGACTTCAAGGTGGACTATACCCCTGTATTTGGGGATGCCATTGATCTGCAGAGATTTGCGGAAATCGGACGGAAAGGCGTTCTTGCCCTTATGTGCGATTCTACAAATGCGGAACGTCCGGGCTTTACCATGTCTGAGCGTACAGTTGGTCATGTTTTTGACAATCTTTTTAATGAATATAAGACTGCAAGAATCATTATTGCAACGTTTGCTTCCAATGTAGACCGTGTACAGCAGATCATCAATACTGCATACCGATTTGGACGTAAAGTGGCAGTAGAAGGCCGCAGTATGGTAAATGTTATTACCACTGCCGCAGAACTTGGCTATCTGCGTGTTCCTGACCAGACTCTGATCGAGATCGACCAGGTAAAGAACTATCCGGATGAGCAGCTTGTTCTGATCACTACAGGAAGTCAGGGCGAGTCCATGGCTGCTCTTTCCCGTATGGCTGCTAATATCCACAAGAAGATTACCATTAAACCTAATGATGCAATTATTTTCAGCTCTCATCCGATTCCAGGTAATGAGAAGGCTGTATCCAAGGTTATCAACGAGCTTTCCATGAAAGGTGCAAAGGTTATTTTCCAGGATGCACATGTATCCGGACATGCCTGCCAGGAGGAGATTAAGCTGATCTACTCCCTTGTGAAGCCGAAATATGCAATTCCGGTACATGGTGAATATCGTCATCTGACTGCCCAGAAGCTTGTTGCAGAGGAACTTGGATATTCCAAGGACAATATTTTTATTCTGAAATCCGGAAATGTTCTGGAGATTGATGAGAATAGTGCGGCTGTTACTGGTTCCGTACACACAGGTGCAATTCTTGTAGACGGTCTTGGAGTCGGAGATGTTGGTAATATTGTACTTCGCGACAGACAGCATCTTTCCGAAGATGGTATTATGATTGTTGTCATGACATTAGAGAGACACAGCAATGTGGTACTGGCAGGACCGGATATTGTTTCCAGAGGTTTTGTGTATGTAAGAGAGTCAGAAGACCTTATGGATCATGCAAGAGAAGTGGTGGAGCTGGCTCTTGACGGATGTCTGGATAAAGGTATCACAGACTGGAGTAAGATTAAGGCAGCAGTGAAGGATGCACTCAGCGACTACGTATGGAAACGTACCAAGAGAAGTCCGATGATCCTTCCAATCATTATGGAGGCATAAGCAGAGGCGCGATGAACGAGATAAAAGACTGTATAGATGCACTTCTTGCAGCTGTACAGAACAGTGAGGAATATCAGGAATTTGAGAAATACAGAGATCTTCTGAAGGAGAACCCGGAGCTTATGGACCGTGTGAATGCATTCAGAGGAAACAATTTCAGACTACAGAATGAAGCAAACAGAGATGAGCTGTTCCGGGGAACGGAGCAGCTCAACAGAGAATCCAGGGAGCTGCGCAGAGATCCCCTTGTAAACGCATTTCTTGATGCGGAGCTTGCTCTTTGTAAACTTATGCAGAAGATATGCAGGACACTTACAGAGGGAATCGATCTGGACATTCCTGAGTTATAAGGAGGAAACATGGGTAATACAAGAGATCAGGTGGGAAAAGCAGGGCTTTTTGTAGCTGGTGGAATTTTTCGTACTGCTTTTTACGTCTGTGTTGCAGTGCTGATTTTCTGGATTGGCAAGTCGGCCTATCAGTTTGGCTACAATGTTTTTAACCAGCAGGCAGTCAGCCCGGGAGCAGGCCAGGAAGTGACAGTTGTGATTCCGGAAGGCTCATCCACTTATGAGGTAGCCAAGATCCTGAAAAGCAAGGGACTGATCGACGACAGTCTGGTGTTCTTTGCACAGGAGAAACTTTCTACATATAAGGGACAGATGCAGGCTGGAACTTATCTGTTAAGTACAGCTTACACTCCTACACGTATTATGGGTATTCTTGCTGGTGATGAGGAGCAGACTGGTGTTACGCAGGATAGTGCCACAGCAGCTGATACAGCGGCCCAGACAGATACTCAGACTACAGATGCAGGAACTGATACAGCTGATACCCAGAGTGCAGATGGTACAGCAGATACTCAGGCAGCTGATGGAACTGCAGGGGAAGGAGAGTCCGGACAGTGATCGTAGAGGAGAGAATGCGCACTTACATCAATTCTCTTGATATGGGGAATACTCCTTTTCTGGAAGAACTGGAAAAAGAAGCACTTGCAGGAAGGGTTCCCATTATCCGCAAGGAAATGCAGAGCTTTCTGAAAATGTTTCTTGCAGCAACCCGGCCGATGAAAATACTGGAGGTCGGAACGGCAGTAGGTTTTTCCACTCTGCTGATGTGCGAATATGGACCTGAGAATCTGAAAATAACAACAATTGAGAATTATGAAAAAAGGATCCCTATTGCCAGAGAGAATTTCAGGAAGGCAGGACGGGAATCCCAGATAGAGTTCCTTACCGGGGATGCAGGAGAGATCCTGAAAGAACTTACTGGAACTTATGATCTTATTTTTATGGATGCTGCCAAGGGGCAGTATATGAACTGGCTGCCGGATGTGCTTCGATTAATGCATAAGGGCAGCGTTCTTGTTTCTGATAATGTTCTTCAAGAAGGGGACATTATCGAATCCCATTATCTTGTAGAGAGACGCAATCGTACCATTTATAAGCGTATGCGTCAGTATCTCTATGAACTGAAGCACAATCCGCTGCTGGAGACCTCCATCCTTCCGTTAGGAGACGGAGCCTCCATCAGTGTAAAGAAAGAGGAGTCATATGCGTAAACCAGAATTATTAGTTCCGGCAAGCAGTCTTGAGGTTCTGAAGATTGCCACGGTTTTCGGAGCAGACGCTATTTATATCGGAGGAGAGGCTTTTGGGCTTCGTGCCAAGGCCCGCAATTTTTCAAAAGAAGAGATGGCGCAGGGAATTGCATTTGCCCATGAGCATGGTGTAAAAGTCTATGTGACAGTGAATATTCTTGCGCATAACTATGATCTGGCTGGTGTAAGAGAGTACTTGAAAGAGCTTAAGGAATTAAAACCGGACGCCTTGATCATCGCTGACCCTGGTATTTTCACCTATGCCAAGGAAATCTGTCCGGAGATTGAGCGTCATATCAGTACCCAGGCAAATAATACAAACTACGAGACTTATCGCTTCTGGTACAAGCTTGGAGCGAAGCGTGTGGTAACTGCCCGTGAGCTTTCTTTAGAAGAGATTCGCCAGATCCGTGCCAATATTCCAGATGATATGGAGATTGAGACTTTCATTCACGGAGCGATGTGTATTTCCTATTCCGGACGCTGTCTTCTCAGCAATTTCCTGGTAGGAAGAGATGCCAATCAGGGATCCTGTACACATCCGTGCCGTTGGAAATATTCCATTGTGGAAGAATCAAGACCCGGGGAGTATATGCCGGTTTATGAGAATGAGCGTGGTACTTACATTTTCAATTCCAAGGATCTTTGCATGATCGAGCACATGGATGACATTCTCACAAGCGGAATCGACAGTTTGAAGATTGAGGGTCGTATGAAGACAGCTCTTTATGTAGCAACTGTCGCACGTACTTACCGCAAGGCTATTGATGATTATCTGGAAGATCCGGCCAAATATCAGGCAAACATGTCCTGGTATCAGGAGCAGATCGCAGGCTGCACTTACCGTAAATTTACAACTGGCTTCTTTTATGGCAAACCAAGCGAGGAAGCACAGATCTATGACAATAATACCTATGAGAAGGGGTATACGTATCTGGGATTTGCAGAAGCTGTAGATGAGAGAGGCTATGTGCAGATTACACAGAGAAACAAGTTTACAGTAGGAGAGATGATCGAGATCATGAAACCGGATGGAACCAATCTTCTGGTTCCTGTAAAAGCTATCTATGATGAGGAGGGCAATTCCGTAGAAAGCGCTCCCCATCCGCAGCAGAAGCTGTTTGTAGATCTTGGCGGTGAGGCAGAGGTTTATGATATCCTCCGCCGTAGTGAAGCATAAGTCTGAGAGTAATTCAGAAAAATAATCGTTACTGGTCACGGAATGAACAGTAACAAATAATCATAGAGGTAAAACTCGCAGAGCGTGTTTTACCCGTTTTCAGGAAAAAGCGTCCGCAATTTTTGCAGGGCGTTTTTTTCAATTCTGGATACATAGGAGCGGCTGATGTGAAGGTGCCTGGCGATTTCCCGCTGCGTCTGTTCCTTTTGCCCAAAGAGACCGAAACGGCAGCAGATCACCTCATATTCTTTGGAAGACAGTACAGACTTCATGGAATCCAGTACATGACGGATATCTTCTCTGGTGGAATACTCTTCCACAACGTCCACTGCCGGTCCTTCCATTACATCCAGAAGACTGATCTCATTGCCTTCTTTGTCTGTACCAATGGGTTCATACAGCGAGATTTCCCGGGAATGCTTCTTGCGGGATCGGAATAACATAAGCAGTTCATTGTTGATACACTTTCCTGCATATGTGGACAGCCGGGCTGTTTTTGTGGAATCAAATGTGGAGATGGCTTTCATCAATCCAATGGTGCCAATGGAAATCAGATCGTCCAGTTCTACATCTGTTCCCTGATATTTTTTTACTACATGGGCAACAAGCCGCAGATTACGTTCTATGAGAATATTTTTTGCTTCCATATCGCCCCTTTGGTACTGCTGAAGATAATACTGCTCCTCGGCCATTGTCAAAGGTTTCAAAAATGTCTTCAAATCGCTACCTCAAAGGGGATTTCTATATAGTCTATGAAAAATACAGGCTTTAAGTGCCTGGCTGCCTTTTTTTTACTGCGAAAAAATCGTGGCAGGATTCTTTTTATATTTTACATTGAAATAAAGGGTGAAAATCATTATAATAATGTCAGAGTAACTGCCTGGAGCGTGTTTGAAAAAGGCTCTGGTTCGAAAGAGGCAGTGACAGCGAGTAACAGGATTACTGTTCCGCAGCAATGTTCTGAGAAGCGTGTTGCTGTGAAGTTTGTGGACAGTAACAAGAACACGAAAGACGTAAGGTGAATGATTTTGAAAAAAAAGATCGAACAGCTTTTAAACGGAAAGTTTGAATATGAACAGCCCCAGCTCCTTTTTTCCAAGGAGAAGATTTCCCTGACCATGAAAGCAGGGGAGACGAAGAGAGGGGAAGTGTACGTTGGAACAGAGGATAATCAGAAGATCCGCGGTTATGTTACTTCCTCCAGCCGCCGGGTGGTACCGGGAATGGACCATATTTCAGGAACTACTGTGCGTCTCCCGCTTGGAATTGATACGGTAGGACTTGCTCCCGGAGAAAACCTGAAGGGATGGCTGTGCTTTACTACAAATATTGGAGAGGCCCGTCTTCCTTTTGAAATTGAGATCGAAAAAGAGGAAATACGCAGTTTTTCAGGTGTGGTAGGGAATCTGGACGAATTTGTAAAAGTTGCCCGGGATGATTTTAAAGAGGCATTCCGTATTTTTAAAGATGCCAGCTTCACCAGAATTCTGGAAAATGAGGATCAAAAGATCCAGACACTTTATTATGGTCTGTCCAGACAGCCGGTGACATATCAGCATCTGGAAGAATTTCTCATTGCCGCAGGCAAGAAGGAAAAAGTAACCATAAGTGCCAGAGAGGTGGGCAAAGAATACTATGAGTTGAAAGACTCTTTGAAAGAATCTTTTTATATTCAGAGAAGCGGATGGGGGCATCTGCGCCTTGATGTGGAAGCTGTTGGAGAGTTTCTGGAAGTTCCCCGCAAGGTGGTAACAGACGAAGATTTTATTGGCAGCCATTATGAAGTGGAATATCTGGTACACAAGGAGAAATTAAGACAAGGCAATCAGTTTGGCAAAATTATAGTAAAAAGCCCTTATCAGGAGATTACTTATACCGTTGTTGCATCCACAAGTGGTAAACTGGATGTAGATATCCGTCTGACTCAGGAGAAGAGTAAACTGGATCTTCAAAAAGACTGTCTGGCCTACTTGTGCTATGAGACTGCTGTGGCAAGCTGTCTTGCGGGAAAGGAGAATCCAGGGGTCAACAGCTGGATGGATTTTTCCACCTGGAGTGCAAGCAGCCACTATATTCTGAACCAGCTTCACCAGTCCGGATGTGATTATCCGGAATACCAGATGTATGAGGCCTTTCTTCTTTACATGGAGAACCATCATGAGGAAGCAAGAGTTCTTCTGGAAAGCTATCAGGATAAATCCTATACAAGAGATGATCTGGAGTTTGCTGGAATTTATCTGTATCTGTGCACGCTTACCGGTTTATATAAGGACAAGGTTCACGCCCTGTCCAGAATCCGCAATTTTTACATGCAAAAAAGTGACAGTTTTCCGCTTTTATGGATCCTGCTGAAGCTGGATCCTGCATACAAGGAGACTCCGTCCAAGGCATTATTTGTGCTGGAAGAGCAGTTTGGCAAGGGCTGCAGGAGTCCGTTCCTCTATCTGGAAGCATGGAAGATCATCTGCAAGGACATGACTCTTCTTCACAGGCTGAACAGCTTCTGGGGGCAGGTATTCCGCTTCGCGGCAAGAAGAAACCTTCTTACAGAGGAGCTGGTAATGCGCCTTGCATATCTTTCCGGATATGAGAAAGATTATAACGAAAGTATTTATCAGGCATTGGCAAAGGGCTATGAACAGTATTCTTCAGAGGATACCCTGGAAGCCATCTGCAAATATGTGATGAAGGGAAACCCAAGAAAGACCGAATATTTCCGCTGGTTTTCCCTGGCAGTGGAGCATGGGCTGCGTCTTACAAGACTTTATGAGTATTATGTGGAGACTATGGACACTTCCAGACGGATTGAGCTTCCAAAGGCTCTTCTCATGTATTTTACTTACAACAGCGATTCCCTTGGAGATTCCAAGCGGGCATTTATTTATTCCTGCATTATTGCAAATAAGGAAAAAGAGCCGGCAGCATACCAGCGCTATATGTCAGGTATGCGGGATTTCGCCAGGAAAAAACTGGCTGAGGGCAAAATGAATGAGAGCTATGCTGTCTTATATCAGGAGTTTCTGATGGAGCCTCGCACAAAAGAGGCGGCAGATTCCATTGCGCAGAAAATGTTTACCCACCGCCTTTATTTTGATGATAAAAAAGTCCGCTATGTGATCGTTCGTCACAGTCAGATGGAATCAGAGGAGACTTATACCTGTGTTCAGGGCGTAGCTTATCCAAGAATTTATACAGAAGATGCTGCTATCCTTTTTCAGGATGACAAGCAGCGCAGATACAGTGCTACTGTAGATTACAGCTTGAAGAAGACCATGGATGAGGATGGGGCAGTGAGAAAAGTTCTTGCCCTTGGCGTGGACGAGCCAGGTGTGCTTCTTCATTATTGCGAAAGCCATGAACTGGACAAAGATAATCTGGATATTTTTCAAAGACTGGTCAAATCCGATGCTTTTTGCATGGAGTATAAGCAGAAGGTACGTCGCAGGATTCTGGATTATTATGCAGAGCATGTATTTGGCGAAGATCTGGATCAATATTTAAAGCAGATGGATTACCAGGAATACGCCCGTGTGGACAGGCAGAAGCTTCTGGTGGTTCTTATAAGCCGCGGTCTTTTTTCCCAGGCACAGGCCATTGTGGAGGAATTCGGCTATGAGGGCGTGGACATGCGAAGCCTTTTGAAACTGGTAAGCCGCATGATCGTGCGCTGCGACATGCTGGAAGACGAGGAACTTCTGGCTTTGGCATCTGATGTTTACAGAAATGGATTTTATGATGAGGTGATCCTCACATATCTTATGAAATATCGTTTTGGACCTGTGGATGAAATGTTTTCCATCTGGAAAAGTGCTGTGGGATTTGAAATGGATACCTATGATCTGGAGGAAAAAATCCTTCAGCTTCTTATGTTTACCACGGATTACCGCAAGGAGGGAGAGCATGTTCTGGAATCCTACATTCGCCATTCCGGAAGGGAGTGGATCGTAAGCGGATATCTGACCCATGTTTCCTATGGCATTTTTGTAAAAGAATACACCATGAGTCCTTTTGTGAAAAACTGTCTGTTGAATGCATATATGCAGAAATGGATGGTAAATGAAGTCTGCTATCTGGCTTTGTTTAAAGAGCTTTCCAGGGAAAAGAGCAGAAAAGAGGCTCTTCTTTCCATAGAAAAAGAGCTTCTGAAAATGTGCATGGACAAAGAAATGGTATTTTCTTTCTTCCACAGACTTCCACCGGAAATTCTGAGCCTGTATCAGATGGATGACAAAACATGTGTGGAATATCACACCAGCCCGGAGGCGAAGGTAACCCTTGTATATGCTTTGGATACCGGACTTGGACGTGCGCTGGAATATAAGACAGAGCCTCTTAAGAATGTATATGAGGGTATTTTTACCAAGCCGTTTACCATGTTTTACGGGGAAACTTTGCATTATTATTTTTCAGAGGAATGTAATGGACAGACCAAAAGAACGCCAGAGCGGGTACTTGGAATGAGTAAGGTGGAAGGTACACCATTCAGCAAGTACCAGATGATTAATCAGATTTTGTCTGCGCGGAAACTGGACAAGCATCATGAGGTGAAACAGGGACTGAAGCAGTATTTCCGCCAGGAACAGTATGTAAAAGAAATGTTTGTCATTACAGAAGAGGACTGAATATATGAATGAAATTCGTGATTTGATCATAGGAATTGATTTTGGAAAAGATTATTCCCAGATCTGCTATTATGACCGGAAAGGGGAGGAACCCTGCTCTGTGTCCATGAAGGTTGGTGCCCAGGAGTTTGAAGCACCTACCTGTATTTGCAGGCGCGGAGAGCATAAAGAGTACACCATTGGTCTTGAGGCAGTTTATTTTGCCCGGGAAAAAGGGGGACAGATGGTGGATGACCTGTATGGAATCTGTAAGAAAGAAGACAGTGTGCAGATTCTGGGAGAACAGGTGGAGCCATGGGAGCTGCTTCAGGTTTTTCTGGAGGGTATGCTGAAATTTCTGGGAGTTGCAGATCTTGTAAAAAATACAAAATGCCTGGTGATCACAAGTCCTGAGCTTGAGGACCCCCAGGTGAAAAATATGGAAAAAGCCTGCCAGGCCATTGGTTTTTCGAAGAATCAGTACATGCTGATAGACCATGGAGAGAGCTTTTATTATTATTCCCTTACCCAGAAAAGAGAGACCTGGAACCGGAGTATCGGCTGGTATTCTTTTCACCAGGATGAAGTGAAGTTTCAGCAGCTGACTATGGACAGCAGCACAAGGCCGGTGCTGGTACGCCTTGAGGAGCCGAAGAAGACGGTCCTCCCATCTCTTACAGCACCTGAAGAAGAGGGAGAGAAGGCCGTGGAAGCCAGAGATGAGGCTTTCCGTGATTTTATTAAGGAGACTCTTGGAACCGGTCTTTTTTCCAGCATTCAGATCACAGGATATGGATTCAGCCCGGATTGGGCGAAAATATCCATTGGAAGCCTTTGCATGCAGCGAAGAAAGGTTTATTATGGAAATAACCTTTTTGCAAAAGGTGCATGTGCAGCTGGAAAGGAGCGCCTTGAGGATAAGATCCTGAAGGGGTACCGTTATATGAGTCCTGCTCTTGTGCTGAAAGATGTGGGAATGGAAATGCGGGTGATGGGTGCACCGGCATATTACCCGCTTATTGAGGCTGGTAAGAACTGGTATGAGTGTAAAGCTGGCTGTGAGCTGATCCTGGATGATATAACAGAGCTCGTTTTTGTTGTTGGAACCTTCGGCGAGAAGCACAAGAAGAAAGTAATTATGGGACTGCCCGGACTTCCTGAGCGTCCCAATAAGACTACAAGACTGTCTCTGGCCCTTGCATATGTGTCACAGAAGAAATGCCGCGTTGTTGTAAAAGATCTTGGATTTGGAGAAATGTTCCCTTCCAGCGGCAAGGTCTGGGACGAACTGGTAGAGTGGTAAAGGAGGCTGGAAATGAGCGGTTATATTTTATGTCAGACAAAAAAGGCGGACAAGCCGTTTTTTGTGGAGAGTATCAATACCAATATTTACTCACTGGAGGAGCTTTGCTACTTTCTGTACCACAATCTTTATCTGGTGGATTCTTCTGTTATAAATGAAAATCTCTGTATCTGGATCAGCGAGGAACTGGATCTGCCAAGGCTGGCAGCCAAGCTACGTCCTCATCTTGGTAAATTTGCCAGTGCGGAGGATGTGCTTTATCCGGTATTTAAGGAGATCAATTATCTTACTTACGATGAGCTGAAGGCATTGAATGTAAAGCTTGCCAAGCTGGATCAGGAGGCACCTCTTCTTCGAAAAAAGAGAAAAGGGGATGCCCTGGTAGCGAATAAGATGTATGTAAGTGCCATCAAGGTGTATCAGCAGCTTCTGAAAAAAGAAGGGCTGGAGCAGATAAGACCGGGACTGACCATGAGTGTGTGGCATAACCTTGGATGTGCGTACAGCTATCTTTTTCAGATGGAGAAAGCAATGGAGTGTTTCTGGGAGGCGTTTCTTACCCAGAGCGATCCTAAGGAGCTGGTTTGCTATCTGCTTGCTTATCGTAGCGTGAAGAAGCCGCAGGAGTATGAGAACAGGCTGAAGGAGCTGAATGTATCGGAGGAAGTGAAGGATACTTTAAAAAAGGCATTGGATGAGTTTGCGCAGAAAAAGGAGGTCAGCATAAGACCAGGGAAGGCGGATGAAATGCTGGAGAAGCTGACAGGAGAGTATCATAGGAGCACAGGTTCGTGATGAACCTGTGCTTTTTCTAAAAAACTATATTGACAGAATTACTTTCGTATGCTACCATACAACCATGCTTTAATATGGTAGAGTGAAAACGCACTAAAATAATGAGAATTAGATTTCAGGAGGATAGATATTATGAAAAAAAGAATTCTGGCGATTATGATGAGTGCCTTGATGGCAGCAGGTATCTGCTCTAGTGTAACGGTTTATGCAGATGCCGACAGTAAGACACTGACTGTTGGATTTGATGCAGAGTATCCGCCTTTTGGTTATATGGATGAAAGTGGCGAATATGTTGGTTTTGACCTGGATGTGGCGCAGAAGGTATGTGATAATCTTGGATGGGAGCTTGTAAAGAAGCCGATTAACTGGGATTCCAAGGATATGGAGCTGAATTCCGGAAATATTGACTGTATCTGGAATGGCTTTACCATCAATGGACGTGAGGATGATTATACATGGTCTGATCCATATCTGAATAACGAGCAGGTTATGGTAGTCACTTCCGATTCCGGAATTGAGACACTGGCAGATCTGGCAGGGAAGAATGTTGTAGTACAGGCTGCATCTGCAGCACTTGATGCTTTGAACAGCGAGGATAACAAAGAACTGACAGACAGTTTTGCATCCCTTACAGAGAATCCGGATTACAATACCGCATTTATGAATATTGATTCTGGCGCAGCTGATGCTGTTGCTGTTGATATCGGAGTTGCCAAATATCAGCTGGCTCAGAGAGAAGAGGGCAAATATAAGATTCTGGACGAGCCGATCCAGAGCGAGCAGTACGGCATTGGCTTTGCCAAGGGAAATGAGGAGCTTCGTGATACCGTATGGGCTGAGGTTATGAAGCTGTACGACGAAGGTGAGATTGATAAGCTGGCTGAACAGTATGGTGTGGTTGACATGCTTTGCCTGGGAGATGAGGAAGCAGCTGATAAGACAGAAGAGAGCACAGATGCGGCAGAAGAAAATGCAGATTCTGATGAGGCAGCTGATGCAGATGCTGCTGAGGATGAGGCTGAATAATTCACATAGAATATAAACAAGAATATATGTAAAAAAGAGGGTACCTGGCGCACCCTCTTTTCTTAGCGAGAAGGGGTCTGCTCCAAAAGAAGGAGCTTGATTCGCAGAATGTGAATTATAGAATGAAATGAAACGTGAAATGCGATCCCTTAGAACACAAGTATCAACAGGAGGAACACAGTAACTATGAGTTTTAGTGTAATGTTAAGCCAGCTTGCAAAGGGAATGACCGTAACTACGGAAATTTTCTTTGTAACCCTTATATTTTCCCTGCCACTTGGCCTTCTGGTCTGTTGGGGTAAAATGTCCAAAATAAAGATAATCAGATGGATCGTTTCTGCATATATCTCCATTATGCGCGGAACACCTCTTATGCTGCAGCTGATGGTAGTATATTTTGGACCATATTTTATTTTTGGAATCCGGATTTCCATGGGTTATAGCCTGATCGCTGTATTTATTGCTTTTGCAATTAATTATGCCGCTTATTTTGCAGAAATCTACCGTGGCGGAATTGAATCCATGCCAGTAGGTCAGTATGAAGCAGCCCGAATCCTTGGCTACTCAAAAGCACAGACCTTCTTCCGCATCATTCTTCCCCAGGTATTTAAACGGATTTTGCCATCTATTACCAACGAAGTAATCACTCTGGTAAAGGATACTTCATTGGCGTTTGTTGTAGCGGTAGCTGAAATGTTCACTTTGGCGAAACAGATTGCCAGCTCTCAGACCACGATGGTGCCGTTTGTGGTAGCGGCTGTATTTTATTATGTATTTAACCTGCTGGTAGCAGTGATCATGGATAAAGTAGAGAAAAAACTGAACTATTACCGCTAATAATTTATCATCAACCTGCAGTGAATATACATTGTAAAAGCGTGTGCGGGTAACCAGAAGGAGTCACTATATGAAATTATTTGAAATGAAACACATAAAGAAAAGTTTCGGAGCCCTGGACGTTCTCCGTGACATTTCCCTGGAAGTAGACAAGGGCGAGGTTCTTAGTATTATCGGTCCCTCCGGCTCGGGTAAGTCTACATTGCTTCGCTGTGCCACTGGTCTGGAGACACCAGACGGCGGCGAAATCATCAAAAACGGAAAAATCGGATTGGTTTTTCAGAATTTTAACCTTTTTCCCCATTTTTCCGTGATTAAAAATATTACAGACGCTCCAATTAAGGTACAAAAGAGAGATAAAAAAGAGGTTTATGCGCAGGCAAGGGAGCTTCTTAAGAAAATGGGGCTTTCGGATAAGGAAAATTATTATCCCTACCAGCTTTCCGGCGGACAGCAGCAGCGAGTTTCCATCGCCAGAGCCCTTTGCATGAACCCGGATATTCTTTTCTTCGATGAGCCCACATCTGCTTTGGACCCGGAGCTTACTGGTGAAATCCTGAAGGTAATCAAAGATCTGGCAGCCGAGCATATCACTATGGTGATCGTTACCCACGAGATGAGCTTTGCCCGTGACATCTCCGATCGGATTATCTTTATGGATGACGGTCTGATCGCAGTGGAAGGTACCCCGGAAGAGGTATTTTCATCAGAACATGTAAGAATGAAGGAATTCCTTGGGAAATTCCATCAGGGGCTTGTTTAAAATCGTAAGATTTTACCATTTTTTGTAAGATTTCTTTAAATGTGAAAGCACCACCTTTTAACTAAATAGGATATGTCAAAAAAACGGAAGGTTGTATCTGGAATACACCTTCCGTTTTGCGTTATCTTATTAGCAGAGAAGGAGGTATGCTATATGAGCGTGAAAAAGTCAGAAACTGCATTGGCAGAGAGGATTGGAAGAAAAAAATTACGTGGAATCAAATATTTGCTTCTGGCAGTTCCATTTTTAATTTATGTATTTGCATTTTCCTATGTTCCGCTGGTTGGATGGATTTATTCCGTGTTTGATTACAAAATTGGACAGAAATTTCTGGATTTTGGCAGCATGGTTTTTGTAGGACTAGGTAATTTCCAGAAGTTGTTTACAGAACGGTCAGAGGTACTGCGTGTATTGAGAAATACATTGGCGCTTAGCGCACTGGGGCTGCTGGCAACCCCTGTTCCGGTAGTGTTTGCAATTATGTTCAATGAAATAAAAAATTCTAAATTTAAAAAAATTGTTCAGACAGCAACCACACTGCCAAACTTTATCAGCTGGATCATTGTTTATGGTGTTGCTTTTGCTTTCTTTTCTGTAAATGGATTTGTAAGTGTTCTGATGCAGAAAATTGGCATTCAGCCGCCTGTTATGGGAATTCTTGGTGATGTGGATCACACCTGGGTTCTGCAGTGGATTCTGGGAATCTGGAAAAGCTTCGGATGGTCAGCAATTATCTATATTGCAGCGATTACAGGAATTGATTCAGAACTATATGATGCAGCAAAGGTAGACGGAGCCAATAAGATCCAGTCTATTTTGCATATTACAATTCCAGGGATCATGCCTACCTATGTGGTAATGTTCCTTCTTGCAGTAAGTAATATTCTTTCAAACGGATTTGACCAGTATTTTATGTTTTACAACCCTATGGTGGCGGATAAAATTGAAGTGCTTGATTATTATGTATATAAGGTTGGATTTTATATAAATGATTATTCCTATTCCATTACCCTGGGAATGCTGAAGTCAATACTTGGAATTGTATTATTATTTACTGCAAACGCATTGTCGAAAAAAATCAGAGGCGAATCGATTGTATAACTGGAGGTGAGAAGAATGAAAAAAACAAGTTCAAAAATTAAAACATCACCACAGGAGAAATTTCTTCATGTATTAAATGTATTTTTTCTGTTGATTGCAGTATTTCTCTGTGTGTATCCGTTTTATTACATGGTTATTTATTCCCTGTCTGACAGTACAAGGGCATCCCTGGAGGGAATTTATTTCCTGCCAAAGGGCTTCACATTGGATGCATATAAGATGATCCTGAAAAAATCAGGATTCGGACATGCTTTCCTGATTTCAGGAGCCAGAACAGTTATCCAGACAATCCTGTGTCTGTTTGGTTCCTCCCTGTTTGCATATCTGGTAACGAAAAAAGATATGATTGGAAGAAAATTTGTATACAGGTTTGTAGTTATTACCATGTATTTAAGTGCCGGTCTGGTTCCCTATTACATAACCATGAAAGCATACCATTTGAACAACACTTTCTGGCTGTATATTATTCCGGGAATTGTAAACGCATATTATGTCATACTGATCAAAACATTTATAGAACAGATTCCGCAGTCTCTTCAGGAGTCTGCGGAACTTGACGGAGCAGGCTTTTTCAAGATTTATACGAGCATAATTCTGCCTCTGAGCAAACCTATATTGGCGACAGTAGCAGTGTATGCCTCAGTTGGAGCCTGGAATTCCTGGCAGGATAACTACCTTCTGGTGCAGAATCCCAACCTGCAGACAGTACAGCTGATCCTTTATAACTGCATCAATCAGGCACAGATGCTGGCAGACAGTATGAGAAGCGGACAGGTTGGAAATGCAGCTGCTATTTCATTATCAGCAGACAGTGTACGTATGGCAACCACGATTATTACAGTTATTCCTGTTATGCTGGTATACCCTTTCCTGCAGAAATATTTTGTAAAAGGGGTTATGCTTGGAGCTGTTAAAGGATGATATGGGAAAAATTGAACGGAGGATTTAACTATGGCAGTATTGGCACAGAAACCACCGATGGGGTGGAATTCCTGGAACACTTTTGGTGCTCATATAAATGAGCAGTTGATCATGGAAATGGCAGATACTATGGTGGCAGAAGGCTACAAGGAGGCTGGATATGAGTATGTGATCATAGATGACTGCTGGTCCCTGAAGGAGCGTGTGGATGGAAAATTAGTGGCAGATCCGGAACTGTTTCCACATGGAATGAAAGCTCTTGCAGATTATATCCACGGCAAAGGTTTGAAATTCGGCATGTACTCCTGCGCCGGTACGAAAACCTGTGCAGGATACCCGGGAAGCTATGGTCATGAAGCAGAAGATGCAAAGCAGTTTGCCCAATGGGACGTGGATTACCTGAAATATGATTTCTGCTACTTTCCGGTCTGTGCAGATGCAAAAAATGCATATCTTACTATGGCAATGGCTCTTCGAAGCTCGGGAAAGGATATTTTATTTGCAGCCTGTAACTGGGGAAAATATGATCCGTCGGGCTGGATGCGGTCAAGAGGGGCACATACCTACCGCTCTACAGGTGATATTTTTGATATACCGAAAAGTTATAAAGATATTTTTAAAAGCCAGGTAGAGAATATTGAAGGAAATGCACCGGACTGCTACAACGATATGGATATGCTGATCACAGGAATGCATGGAAGCGGCAATGTAGGGCTTAATGGATGTACAGACCAGCAGTATCTTCAGCATTTTGCAATGTGGTCATTCCTTGGCTCTCCTTTGATCATGGGAGCAGATCTTCGAAAAATTGACAAGACTAATAAAGACATTCTTTTAAACAAAGGGCTGATTGCCATTAATCAGGATGAAGAGTATCGCCCTGCATTTCTTGTGGACAATATGGGCGATAAGCGGTATATTCTGGCAAAGCTTCTGTCCGGAAACAGAATTGCCCTTGCATTTTTTAATCTGGAATACGAAAGTGATTATTTGAATACTATGGAAATTTCCTTTTGCGATCTTGGAATTCACTCTGGAACCGGAATAAAAATGAAATTTACAAATGCAGTTACCGGGGAAAGCATTGGTGTTTACCAGGATGCCTTTTCTACACAGGTATTGCCAGATGAGTGCAAGATTACAATTGCAGAGATGATCTTACCGGAAAAAGAGTGAAAACAGGATGAATATGGAAATGACAGATACTAAAAATACTTCCGTCATATGTTGTGTGAAGTGCAACCGTCCAGTGAGTCATGATGAAATTGGTCTTTATAAGAGGATATTTAACCGGGGAGCTGAGACTTTCTGGTGCATTCACTGTATCAGTGAGTATCTTGACTGTCCTGTTCCAAAGCTGGAAAAGAAAATAGCGGAATTTCGTGATATGGGGTGTACACTTTTTACAGAATAAATAGGTAATTGCGAAACTCGCAATGCTCGTTTACAATTTTGTATCTAAGTTTGATACTGTCTGCAAGAACAATGGTAATAAGTTGCGCGATACCAGCAAGGATTAAGTCTGATGCATAAAAATGATTTTGAAATGAAATCGGAATAATCTCATCAATATCGATATGCGTTTCTAATAGGGATAGAAACGCAGGTTTGTTATTTCCAAATTTCTCCTGGCAATCTGTAAAAATATCTGCTAAAGAAAGCTGTTTATATGGTATCATAGATGTTAGAATAACTCCTTTCTTGGTGTATGGTTTATAGTTCCTCGACAATTCTATTATACCGTATCCAGTGAGGGGTTATTTGTTTTTTTTGTAATAAAAAAATGCCGTGTTTATGCGGCTTGTGGCGTTTCGCAAACGCCTAAAAGAATAAACAAAAGAAGGGAATAAAAATATGAAAGCAGATTTTAAGCATATCCTATATGGCGGGGATTACAACCCGAACCAATGGCCGGAAGCAGTCTGGAAAGAAGATATGGAACTTTTCGATAAAGCTCGGATAAACAGCGCAACAGTCAATGTATTTTCCTGGGCAAAGCTCCAGCCGTCAGAAGAACGGTATGATTTTGAGGAACTGGACAAGGTCATTGAAATGCTGGGAAAAAACCATAAAGACATTGTCCTTGCAACTTCAACCGCGGCAATGCCGGCCTGGATGTTTCGGAAATATCCGGAGGTGGCAAGGACGGACTATGCGGGAAGGCACCACAAGTTTGGACAGAGGCAAAATGCATGCCCAAATAGCCCTGTTTACCAGAGATACGCGGCAAAACTGGCTCAAAAGCTTGCAAAAAGGTATGGACATCTGGACAGTGTGGTGTGCTGGCACATAAATAATGAATATAGCGGTGAGTGTTACTGTGAAAATTGCGAAAAAGCCTTCCGTGTCTGGCTTCGGAAAAAGTACGGGACGCTGAAAGCACTGAATGAGGCATGGAATACAGAATTTTGGGGGCACACCCTCTATGACTGGGAGGAAATTGTGCTGCCAAACGCTCTTGGCGAAGGTCTCGAGTGGTGCAGCGGCACAGCGTTCGCCGGTATTTCCATTGACTATGCCCGTTTTAATTCGGATAGTATGCTGGAAAATTTCAAGATGGAGCGGAACGCTATCCGCAGCGTGGATCAAAAGACTCCGGTTACAACAAATCTAATGGGAACGTTTAAGCAGCTGGATTATTTCAAATGGGCAAAGGAGATGGACGTCGTATCCTGGGATAACTATCCATCTTATGATACGCCGGTAAGTCTGACGGCGATGCAGCATGACCTCATGCGGGGCTTAAAGCAGCAGCCCTTCATGCTGATGGAGCAGACACCAAGCCAGCAGAATTGGCAACCTTACAATTCATTGAAAAAACCGGGGCAGATGAGGGCACAGAGCTATCAGGCGATCGCACATGGGGCGGATACGATACAATTTTTCCAGCTCCGCCGCAGTGTTGGCGGATGTGAAAAATTCCATGGAGCAGTCATTGCCCATGCAGGAACAGATAATACCAGGGTGTTCCGTGAGGTCACACAACTAGGGACAGAGTTAGAAGAGCTGGGAGATCAGATCCTGGGGACAGCAAATCCGGCTGATGTCGGGATATTGTTTGACTGGGATAATTATTGGGCATTGGAATTTACAAGCGGACCCCATAAAGATTTAAAATATGTGGATCAGATTCATAGGCATTATAAGTTCTTTTATGAAAAAAACATAGCTGTTGACATGATCCCAAGGGATGCAGATTTTTCAAAATATAAGCTGATCGTTGCGCCGGTGCTTTATATGGTTCATCAGGGTGTCAAGGAAGCGCTTGAAGCCTTCGTAAAGAAAGGTGGTGTATTAGTGACCGGCTTTATGAGCGGTATCGTAGGTGAATCAGACAATGTATATCTTGGTGGCTATCCAGGACCCCTCAGGGACTTGGCTGGAATTTGGGTGGAGGAGATTGACGCATTGGCTCCAGAGCAGAAAAATTCTGTAAAATTTAAAGATGGTACAGAGTTTACCAGCACAATGCTATGTGACTTGATTCATCTGGAAGGGGCCGAGAGCATGGCTGATTACAGCAGCAATTTTTATGCGGGTACACCTGCTGTCACCAAAAACAGTTATGGAAAAGGTACTGTTTATTATTTGGGGACTCAGCCAGAGGACTGTGCGTTTACAAGGATGATGGACTGCATAGTTAAGGAAGCAGCAGTCAAAAGCTTAGTAGATGAGCGGACATCCCTTGAAGTGACAGTACGGAAAACCAAGGAAAATACCTTTTATTTCCTAATAAATTTCAGTAAGGAAGAGACTGTGGTTCCTCAGTGTTTTGCAGGAATGCAAAACCTTTTGACGGGGGAAACGGTGTCCAGACAGGAAATTTTGAAACCTTTTGAGGTAGAGATCATAAAGAAATAGCCTGTATCTGAGGTTTCTAATAGGGATAAAAACGCAGGTTTGTCATTTTAAAATTTTTCCTGGCAATCTGCAAAAATATCTGCCAAAGAAAGCTGTTTATATGGTATCATAGATGTTAGAATAACTCCTTTCTTGGTGTATGGTTTATAGTTTCTCGACAACTCTATTATACCGTATCCAGTGAGGGGTTATTTGTTTTTTTGGGTAGTAAAAAAATGCCGTGTTTATGCGGCTTGTGGCGTTCCGCAAACGCCTATTTGAAAAAAAATAAAGGGAGAGAAAAGATGATTTACAGAACCGAACATCCAAAACCACAGTTTATGCGTGAAAATTGGTTGAATTTAAATGGAAGCTGGGATTTTGAAATTGATCATGGCGGAAGTGGAGAAGCACGGGAGCTTTACAAGCCGGAAGCAGACCTTTCAAAAAAAATCCAGGTGCCTTTTTGCCCGGAAAGTAAGCTGTCCGGGATTGGCTACACGGATTTCATGAATTCTGTATGGTATCGGAGAGAAATTGAAATTACAGAAGCCCAGTTATCAAATCTTGTGATTCTGCATTGCGGCGCGGCAGATTATTTTACCACAATATATGTGAACGGACAGAAATGTGGCACTCATAAAGGGGGATATGTTTCTTTCTCTGTGGATATTACAAGGTATCTTTTTGCCGGAAAAAATGTGATCACAATTCATGTGGAAGATGACACCCGTTCCCGCTTGATTCCGTCCGGAAAACAGAGCACCCATTATGAGTCTTACAGCTGTTATTATACCAGAACAACAGGTATCTGGCAGACCGTATGGCTGGAATTTGTTCCTGACACACACATTATAAAAACAAAATATTATGGGGACATAAACAATGGAACAATTACTGTTTTTGCAGAGCTTCAGGGAGCAGGAACCTTTGCGGTAAAAGCGTCCTACAAGGGAACGGCAATGGGAGAGGCTACAGTGAGCTCAGATGGCGGAACAGCAGTGGCAGTGGTGAAGCTGGCAGAAAAGCATTTATGGCAGGTTGGAAAGGGAGATCTTTATGACCTTGCCTTAAGCTATGGAGAAGATCAGGTGACAAGTTATTTTGGACTGCGCTCCATACAGCTTACAGACAAAAAGTTTCTGCTCAACGGAAAATCTGTATTTCAGCGTCTCATTCTGGATCAGGGCTTTTATCCGGATGGAATTTACACAGCACCTTCTGATGAAGAACTGGAAAAGGATATAAAACGATCCCTGGCAATGGGATTTAACGGTGCCCGCCTTCATGAAAAAGTATTTGAAGAGCGTTTCCTGTATCACTGTGACAGGCTGGGGTATATCGTCTGGGGAGAGTATCCCAACTGGGGACTGGATCACTCTTATGCAGACAGCATTTACGGAATCCTTCCAGAGTGGCTGGAAGAGATTGACCGTGATTTTAACCATCCTGCGATTATTGGATGGTGTCCGTTTAATGAAACCTGGGATGAAAAAGGAAGAAAACAGTTTGATGAGCTTCTTGCCACAGTTTATAAGGCAACGAAAGCAGCGGATCCAACCCGGCCCTGTATTGACACCAGCGGAAATTATCATGTGCTCACCGATATTTATGATTTGCATGATTATGAACAGGATCCGGAGATTTTTGCAGAGCATTACAAAGAGGTTGGAAAATCAAACAGGCTTGATTTCCGTGCGGCATTTGAAGAACGGCAGACATATAATGGAAAAATTCCCTTCTTTGTCAGCGAATATGGCGGCATTGGCTGGTCTTTGAGCAAGGATGCCTGGGGATATGGAAATACGCCGGATTCACCGGAAGCATACATGAAACGTCTGAAAGAGCTTACAGATGTTTTACTGGATAATGAGAACATGTTTGCACTTTGCTATACGCAGCTTACAGATGTGGAACAGGAACAAAACGGACTGTATACGTATGACAGACAGCCGAAATTTGATCCGGAAATTATTCATGCTATTTTTTCAAGAAAAGCTGCCATTGAAGATTAAGAGTAAAAACGTTCAAGCCTTACAGAAATAAATATATGAATATGACAGGAGAATACATAAAATGAGAAAATGGACACGTGTTGGATTTCAACCCAATCTTCCATTAGAGGAAAAAAGACGTGTGACGGAATGTAAGGAGCATATCAGACTTTCAAAGGAAGCTGCAAAAGAAGGTATGGTGCTGTTGAAAAATGAGAAAAAGCTTCTGCCTCTTGCAGAAGGAACCAGACTTGCACTGTTTGGGAAAGGAAGTTTTGATTATGTAAAAGGCGGTGGAGGAAGTGGTGATGTTGCGGTTTCCTACGTGCATAACCTTTATGATGGGTTTAAAATGCAAGGAAATGCAGTTATGCTTTATGAACCCCTGGCAGAATTTTACAGAGAAAATGTTCAGGAACAGTATAGGCAAGGTGCAATGCCAGGTATGACAATAGAACCTGAACTTCCAAAAGGACTTGCTGACGGTGCAAAAGCATTTGCAGATGTGGCAATTGTTGTAATAAGCCGTTTTTCATCAGAAGGCTGGGATCGCTCCAGCCTTGATAGTCAGTTAAGCGAAATGTCAAGGGAAGAGCTGGAAGATAACTACATGGCAAAACTGATTGCGAAAGCCTTTCCAGAGGGAGATTATTTTCTGACAGAGAATGAAAAGGCAATGTTGAACATGGTGAAAGAACGGTTTAACCGTATTGCAGTGGTTCTGAATGTCGGTGGAATTGTAGATGTTTCCTGGATAAAAAATGATGACCGGATTTCAGCCGCCCTTCTTGGCTGGCAGGGGGGAATGGAAGGAGGGCTGGCCATGGCAGAGCTTCTTCTGGGAAAAGGAAATCCGTCTGGCAAGCTGACTGATACATTTGCAGCTTCCTTAGATGATTATCCATCAACTGAAAATTTTCATGAATCCTGTGACTATGTAAATTATACAGAAGATATTTATGTAGGATACCGTTATTTTGAGACGATTCCAGGTGCAAAGGAAAAGGTTATATATCCCTTTGGATATGGGCTTTCCTATACTGATTTCAGAGTGCATACAGATTCTGTATGGGAAACTTCAAAACATATTTTTGCAGAAGTTCACGTGACCAATACAGGGAACATGGCAGGAAAAGAAGTGGTACAGCTTTACTTTAACGGACCACAGGGTCTTCTTGGTAATCCGGCACTCCGGCTTGCTGCTTTTGAAAAAACCCGTCTGCTTCAGCCTGGAGAAACACAGGTAGTTTATCTGTCATTTGAAAAAGCGGACATGGCTTCCTATGATGATCTCGGGAAAATTCAGAAGTCAGCCTATATTCTGGAAAAAGGAATTTACAGATTTTACATTGGAATCTCTGTAAGGGATACAGAAGAAGCCGCTTATACATTCGAGCTTACAGAAAATATAATTGTAAAACAGCTATCAGCGCATTTGGTTCCAACAAGTCTGAAAGAGCGTATGCTTTCTGATGGTACCTTTGAAATGCTTCCTCAGTATGAATGCAATGATATGAATGAATGTGCATTTGAAAAACTGAAAACGGAAGAAGAGGATTGTATTGTGCCAGAAGTGCGCTGGTGTTCCCGTCGAAAATGGTTTGATAATTGTGGAAGAAAACAGTTCATTGATGTAGCTGAAGGAAAGCTTTCATTGGATGAGTTTATGGCACAGTTAAGTGATAAGGAACTGCTTCATCTTCTCGGCGGACAGCCAAATACAGGTGTTGCAAATACATTCGGATTAGGAAATCTTCCTGAGTACGGGGTCCCTTCAGTAATGACTGCAGATGGACCAGCAGGACTACGCCTTAATATCGGATGTACTGTGAATACAACAGCCTGGCCATGTGCAACGCTTCTGGCATGTACCTGGAATCCGGCACTTGTATGGCAGGTCGGAAAGGCAGGCGCGAAGGAGGTAAAGGAAAATAATCTTGCTGTATGGCTGACACCAGCTGTAAATATTCACAGAAACCCTATGTGTGGAAGAAATTTTGAATATTATTCCGAGGATCCGCTGATTGCTGGAAAAATGGGTGCCGCTATGGTAAAGGGGATTCAGTCACAGCATATTGCAGCATCTGTAAAGCATTTTACAGCAAACAACAAAGAAACAAACAGGAAAAATAGTGATTCCAGGGTATCGGAGCGTGCACTTCGTGAAATTTATCTGAAAGGCTTTGAGATTATTGTAAAAGAAGCACAGCCTTGGACGATCATGTCCTCTTACAATGCTGTTAACGGACACCGTACTTCAGAGAGCTATGAGCTTTTGACAGATATTTTGCGTGGTGAGTGGGGATTTCAGGGTATGGTTACAACAGACTGGTGGACATGTGGAGAGCATTATAAAGAAATAAAGGCTGGAAATGACCTTAAAATGGCAACAGGGTATCCGGAGCGTGTGAAAAAAGCTATGGAAATGGGATTGCTCGGTCGACAGGAACTGGAACAGAGTGCAAGACGCGTATTGGAGCTTATTTTGAAAATTGATTAATTTTGTATAAAAAATCAAAAAAATAACAGATAAAAACATGAAATTGTAATATTCATTGAGGTATTATATAATAGTATAGTGTCAAAATATTTTTTGCTACTGGCAATGTTGATATTTTCGCACAACCCCCTTGGTCAGGTGATTGGCTGGCAGTGTTCCACGAACAGATCATTTGACGCAGGGGGTATTTGTGTTAAAAAATGTATGGGTGGGAATGAGAGCAAATGACAAGACGAAAAATTCTTATTGTGGAAGATGAAGTGCTGGTAAGATGTGGATTAAGGTCCATGGTGAACTGGGAAAAACTGGGGCTGGATGTAATTGGAGATGCTTCCAATGGAAAAGAAGCCCTGGAAATATACGAGAAAGAAAAACCGGATATTGTTATGACAGATATTAAAATGCCGGTTATGGACGGACTGGAACTGATCGAAAAAATACGGGAACAGGATCAGAGCACCAGGATTGTCCTACTGACCTGTTATGAAGAATTTTCTTATCTGATGAGAGCTATGAAGCTAGGGGTGTCTGATTATATTTTAAAACTAAAAATGAAACCTGATGAGATTGAAAAAGCAATGGAGAAGGTATGTAAAGAACTGGAACAGAAGAATCCCGATTCCAAAAATGAAACAAAAGCAGTGCAGGATAAATCAGATTTATTCGGGCAGTATGTTTTTTATCACCAGATTAATGAAAATACTTTTCGGGAACAGTTAAAAAAGCTTGATTTTCAGGTTTCGGAAAAATCATACCGAATCTGCAGGATGGAAATTGCAAATTATAAAGAGGTATGTGAAAAAACAAAAGACGAACAAGGAGCTTTGATCCAATTCCTGATCTTTAATATGACAGAGGAAATACTGGGAAAATATAAAAATGGAGAACTGATCCGGGAGAATGAAAAAAATTATCTTCTTTTAATTGAAGAAACGGAAGAGGATAACCAGAAAACGATCCTGAAGGAAATTGCCCGGGTATTGCGGGAACATATTATGGCGCAGGTCTGCTGGAAAATCAGCGGTGTGGGACGTTCCTGGACAGAGCTTTCCGACAGGTACCAGGAATGTAAGAAGAATGAAACAGAAAAACAAAAAGAAGATCAGAAAGCACAGAACTTGAAACAGTTAAGTATTGAAATCTATAAAGCAAAAGAGTACATAGACCAGCATCTGGCAGACAAGCTTACCTTGAACCAGGTTGCGGAAATTGTATGTTTAAGTCCTAACTATTTCAGCAGCATGTGGAAAAAGGAAATGCAGGTAGGCTTCGTGGATTATATTACAGAACAGAGAGTAGAAAAGGCCAAGGAGCTGTTTGCCACAACCGATCTTAGAACCCATGAAGTAGCAGAACTCACTGGCTTTGGGGACGACAGCTATTTCAGCAAGATATTTCGGAAGGTTTCCGGAAAGAATCCAGGCAGCTTCAGAAAGCGGAATATTTTATGAAAAAAGATGATACAGTAAAAATTCCATTTTATAAAAGTGTTTTTGGAAAAATGATAATAGCAGTATCCATTAGCTTTCTGCTTGTGATCATTATAAGCTTTATAGGTCTTTATATGGGAGTGAAGGGAGCCTTAAGAACACGTACAGAAACGGAACTTCTAAGATCTTATAAGCAGCTGGAACAGAACCTGGATACATTTGGAAGAGAAGTTGACCAGGTTGCCCTTCGTGTTTTAAATGGTTCTGATCTGGCAAGCCTGGTAGTATCCCATGGCTCTCAAACTAGCATGATAGAGCAAAGAATTGATTTTTTCAGCATGACAGACACGATTCTGGCAGAGTACAGCTTTATTGATTCCATTGTTTTTTATAATGCGGAAGATGTAACCTTATTTGCTGACGGAAACTGGAACATTACCTCTGAAAACAGTGAGAAAAGGGGGAAATTCTACACAGAGAGACTGAAAAACCGGAACGCAGTTCCACAGAAAAAACCAATCTGGTATGGAGGCTATAACAGCAGTGATTTTGTGGAAAATGACAGGGATAACCAGAAACTGTTGAATTATGTGAGCGTGTGCAGGCCTATTTTCCGGGGAGAAAAATATGGCTGGCTTGTGTTGAATGTGGATCTGGAACATTTTGTAAGCTATTACAATTCAATTTCACAAGATGGAGGCTGGTCAGAGGAAACCTATATGATCGACCAGTTTGGAAGGACTGTTTCAGAAACAAATGTATATGGGATAGGGGATGAAAAAGAAAATTTAATGCTGCAGCCAGAAGCTGCCCCAAAAATATTTGAATCCGGTAAAAATCTGATCCTGTGTTATCCGGTGGGCTTTTGTAATTGGACATTGGTAAATGAAACTCCAATATCTGAAATATTAGGAGACATCCAGGATGTTCAGGAAATTTTTATTCTGGCAATTGTCGCTTCGGTAACCATTTCAATTTTATTTCTTGTATTCTGGGTGAAATATATGACAACGCCCTTTGTAAAGGTGATAGATGCGCTGAAAATGGTACAAAACGGGCAGTTCGGCATTGTTTTGGAACAAGACCATGAGAATGGGGATGAGTTCTCTCTTCTGGTGAACAGCTATAATAAAATGACACTGGAAATATCAAGTCTGATCCGCAAAAATGTGGAAAATGAAAAATCAAAAAGAGATGCACAGATCCGCGCACTGAAGTCCCAGATCAATCCTCATTTTTTGTATAATACGCTGAATACAGTGAAATGGATGGCAATTGTGAAAGGCGAAAATGATATTGTGGACTGTATGGATGCACTGGCGGAAATGGTTCAGCCGATTTTCAGGGATACACGCAACAAGTGGTCAGTAGAGGAAGAACTTACTTATATCAAAAATTACTGCAGGATCATGAATTACAGATACGGTGAAAAAACAGTGCTTGGTATAGAAGCAGACAGTTCACTTATGTCTGCTATGGTGCCGAAATTTATTTTGCAGCCGCTTGTGGAGAATTCTTTTTTTCATGGTCTGGCAGAAAAAGAAATGCAGGAGCATAAAAAATTCCAGATATACGTAAAAGGGAAAAGAAAAGAGTATAAAACCAGGGACTGCCTGGAATTATGCGTATATGACAATGGAATTGGAATAAGCAGGGAAAACTGTGAGAAGCTCCGTGCAATTCTGAATATGGAGGATGACGGCAGACATATTGGGCTCAGAAACATATATCAGAGAATCAAGCTTCTTTATGACATGGAAAACGGAGTGGAAATTGGCAGTGATAATGAGAACGGTTTCCAGGTACTGGTCCGGATTCCTTATGAAGAAGAAAAATGGTAAAATAGTTATAAAAATCGTGGCTTTTTTCCATAAACCAGGAATGTGACGGGGATAAGATGTGCATAGAATTATGCCAAAAATCGGAAGGTTGTTTCTGGAAGATGTGTTCTGTTTTTGGTATCCTTTTTACAGAAACAAAACACGGCGCAACACCAAAAAAGAAAACAGGAGGTAGGAAATGAGAAGGAATTTATGGAAAAAGGTTACATCTGCAACCTTATGTGCTGCGATGGTTGGGGGAATTATGGTAAGCAACGGAGCCCTGGCAGTGCAGGCTGAGGAAGGGGAAGAAAAGGAAGTAATTACTCTCAGAGTCATGGGAGAAACAGGAATGGACGGCATTTCCACAGACGATGCAGTAGGACGCTATATTAAGGAAAAACTGGGAATCGTACTGGAATATACAAATGTAAGTACAGATCGATTAAAAGTGATGGCTTCCGGTGGAGATCTTCCGGATATTGTAGAACTTCATAACGGAGATATTGATGTTAAAAATCTGATCGATGCAGGATCGTTATGGGCCATGGATGACTGGCTTGCAGAAAATGGAGATAATCTGAAAGAAAAACTTCCGGATGCATTAAAGTATTCAAAAGATATTATTGGCGGAGGAAGTACTTATTTTATTCCGACAAATGTTCAGACAGAGAATAAAGATCTGCCAAATAAGAATGGCTTTGTAGGATTTTTTACAAGATGGGATTATTATAAGGAATTAGGATATCCGGATGTCAGCACTGAAGACAAATATCTGGATGTTTTAAAACAGATGGTAGATGCACATCCGACGACAGCAGACGGCAAGAAGGTTTATGCATTGTCTGGCTGGTCTGACTGGGGAATCTGGCCTTATATGATCAGTTACCCATTTGATATGGGCTATACAAATTCAGGAAATAATCAGTTCATAAACAATGAAACCGGTGAATTTGAAGATATGTTTACGGTAGAAGACGGACCATTGTGGAAAGCTCTTTCCTTCTATAACAAGGCTTATCGGATGGGCATTATGGATCCGGAAGCATTTACCATGAAAAACAGTCAGTATGATGACAAAATTAAAAACGGAGAGGTTCTGGTATGTAATTATAACTGGACACAGCCGGATAAAAATATCTGCGGTGAAGATGCAGCAATGTATATGATTCCTGGTACTTTCCCATATGCAATGCAGATTTATCCATATGCAAATCCGTTAGGATATCAGGCTGCGAATGCACTTGTAATCAGTGCGAACTGTGAATATCCGGAACGTGCAATGGAACTGATTGAATTCATGACCTCTGATGAAGGCGCAAGACTGGTACGTACAGGAGTTCCTGGCGAAGACTGGGATGTTGTGGATGGAGAACCGGAACTGATCGGAAAGCGCCTTGAAAACTTTACCAGCAATGGTAAAGAGTATTCTGGCTATACAACTGACGGTGTACAGGGAATTGGCAAGTATAAATGGTTATCACCTTTATGGGAAACCAATCAGTGTGCAGATGGAGAACCGGTAGATTTAACTCTTTCTAAGAAATATGTTTTATCTAGTGTTACAGAGATAGATAAGGATTTCTGCAATTATTATACTGACGGAAAAGCACAGTATCCGGGAGAGGTTTATAAACAGCTGGTTGATGAAGGAAAATTAAAAACAAATAATGAAGATCCGGCAGTTGGTCTGGCAGCAACTTTAATGCAGCCTATATCTGATGAAGCTACAAGAATTGGCAACAAGGCATCCGAGTATGTACAGGCAAATATTGCCAAAATTATTACCTGCGAGGATGATGATGCTTTTGCAGCTCAGAGAGAAAAGATGATCAGTGATATCAATGCAATGGGATATGATCAGGTATTGGAAGAAGTTCAGGCAAACTTTGAGGATGCAAAGGCAGCAGCAGAAACATTTAAATAAATATAGCCATAAAAATCTAAGAGCCGTGAAAGTTTTCACGGCTCTTTTTAACCAAATAAAGGAGAATATAATGAAAATTAAATACAACGGAATTGCAGACGCAGCAGCGCGTTTTGTAGAAAAAGAGCAGCTGAAAAACAGAAGCCTATGGAAACTGACAGCAGATCAGTTTGCCAACTGCCCAGATGATGAGGATCTTGGCTGGAGAGGGGAATACTGGGGTAAGCTTATGCGTGGTGCATGTGAGACTTATCTTTATACCAGGGATGAAGAATTATATGAAATTCTCACAGAGTCTGTGGAGCAGCTCCTTTTTTATCAGGATGAGGAAGGCAGAATTTCCACATACAGCAAAGAAGCAGAATTCCAGGGATGGGATATGTGGGGCAGGAAATATGTACTTATGGGGCTGATCAGTTATTATAATATCTGCAGAGAAGAAGAGAAAAAAAGAAAAGTGATCCAGTCAGCAGAAAGACATCTGGATTATATTATGGCGCATGTAGGAAAGGAATCTGGAAAAAAGAAGATTACAGAAACTTCTGATATCTGGCAGGGAATCAATTCCAGCTCTATTCTGGAGCCGGTGGTTCTGCTGTACCGCATTGTGCATGAAAAAAAATATCTGGATTTTGCAGCTTATATTGTAGATTGCGGTGGAGCTCGGGAATTTAACATTTTTGAAGCTGCTTACCAGAATGAATTGTATCCTTATGAATATCCGGTTGTAAAAGCATATGAGCTAATGTCCTGCTTTGAAGGTCTGCTGGAATATTCCCTTGTTGTCAAAGAAGAAAAATGGCAGATTGCTGTAAAAAATTTTGTAGCGAAGCTTCTGGAATCAGAGAGAACGGTAGTGGGAGGTCTTGGCTGCAAAAACGAATTGCTGGATCATGGAAGTCTTATGCAGAGTGGTACAAAATATGACGGAATCATGCTGGAAACCTGCGTATCAGTTACCTGGATGAGGTTGCTGCGCAGAATGTACTATTTTACAGGAGATATCAAATATATTGATGAAATTGAGAGAACGGCATTTAATATACTTTATGGTTCTGTTAATTTTGAAAAGGCAGTCTGTGGAGAGGAAACCCGTTTTGATGAACCCTATTACAGGCAGGTGTATGACCGTTATACGGCAGACAAAGATGGCTGTATTCCCGCATTTGACAGTTATAGTCCATTAAGCTCCAATATACGTGGCCGTGCAGTGGGAGGATTTAAGGCAATGGAGGAAAACCAGGCTTTTTGCGGCTGTTGCATTGCAATCGGAGCAGCTGGAACAGCGCTTGTCCCGCTTCTTGGGACAGAAGTGCAAGACAGGCTGGTAAGAATGAATCTGTATATGCCGGGAAAACTTGAGTTTCTGATCGACAGTGTTCCCGTACAAATGGAAATAAAAACAAAGTATCCGGCAAATGGGGAAATTCGCATGAAACTGAGCATGACTCAGGAGGTCTGGTTCGAAACAGAGCTTCGAATTCCTGAATTTTCCAGGACATGCAGGCTGACAGTGCGAACGGCAGAAAATAATGAAGATACCGTTCTTCCGGAAGCAGAGAAATATTTTTCATTAAAGCGGACCTGGAAAGATGGAGATGAGATTGTATTAAATCTGGATATGAACCCCAGAATCCTGTGGGGAATGGAGAATCCGGAGGATGCCGACAGTGCCAGAAGAATGGCTGTGCTATATGGTCCGCTGGTTCTGGCAAGAGAAAAGCGCCTGGAGGAAAAGGAAGGGACGATTATGGACTGCCGGAAAGAAGAGGCGCTGAACAGACCTTTGAAAATTGAGAATACAAGAAAAGCACTATCCTACGACTTGAAAAAGAAGTATCAGTGCCTGTTTGACGTCACCATAGGGGAAGAGACCTTCCTGATGGTGGATTATGCGTCTGCCGGAAAAACCTGGAGACGGGATACGGAAATGGAAGTATGGCTACAGACGAAATAAATGTGCGGCAGAAAATCTGTAAGATAAAGGGCAAAAAAGAAATTTTTTGGAATTCAGAGTGTGAAATTGTGAACACGAAATTCCATCAGGGTCTTGCTTAAAATCTTTGGATGTTATATAATCCCCTTGTATGTGGAAAAAACAGTTGATCCGCAAAGTAAATGATAAAAACTTACTTAGAAACAGGAGAGAAAGAATGAGTACAGACAGATATACAAGCCCTTTGTCTGAGCGTTATGCCAGCAAGGAAATGCAGTACATTTTTTCACAGGATATGAAATTCCGCACCTGGAGAAGACTCTGGATCGCTCTGGCAGAGACTGAGAAGGAGCTTGGACTGAACATCACCCAGGAACAGATTGATGAACTGAAAGCTCATGCAGACGATATCAACTATGATGTTGCCAAGGCCCGTGAGAAAGAAGTGCGTCACGATGTTATGTCCCATGTATATGCTTACGGTGTGCAGTGCCCGAAAGCAAAGGGAATCATCCACCTGGGAGCAACATCCTGTTATGTAGGAGATAATACAGACATTATTGTTATGACAGAAGCTCTGAAACTGGTTCAGAAGAAACTGGTAAACGTAATTGCAGAGCTTTCCAAGTTCGCTGACAAATATAAAGATCAGCCTACACTTGCATTTACCCATTTCCAGCCTGCACAGCCAACTACCGTTGGAAAGCGTGCCACACTGTGGACACAGGAATTCATGATGGATCTTGAAGATCTGGAATATGTTCTTGGCACCATTAAGCTTCTTGGTTCTAAAGGTACTACAGGTACACAGGCAAGCTTTCTGGAACTGTTTGAAGGAGACCAGGAGACCATCGACAAGATCGATCCGATGATCGCTGCCAAGATGGGATTCAAGGAATGCTATCCGGTATCCGGACAGACCTATTCCCGTAAAGTTGATACCCGTGTTGTCAATGTTCTGGCAGGAATTGCAGCAAGTGCACACAAGATGTCAAACGATATCCGTCTTCTTCAGCATCTGAAAGAAGTAGAGGAGCCATTTGAGAAATCCCAGATCGGATCTTCCGCTATGGCTTATAAGAGAAACCCGATGAGAAGTGAGCGTATTGCTTCCCTTTCCAGATATGTGATGGTAGATGCCCTGAATCCAGCCATCACCTCTGCTACCCAGTGGTTTGAGAGAACCCTGGATGACTCCGCCAACAAGCGTCTTTCCGTACCGGAAGGCTTCCTTGCAATTGACGGAATCCTGGATCTGTGCCTGAATGTTGTAGATGGCCTTGTGGTTTATCCGAAGGTTATCGAGAAACACATGATGGCTGAGCTGCCATTTATGGCAACTGAGAACATTATGATGGACGCAGTAAAAGCAGGTGGAGACCGTCAGGAGCTTCATGAGCGCATCCGTGAGCTTTCCATGGAAGCAGGCAGGAATGTTAAGGTAGAAGGTAAGGACAACAACCTTCTTGAGCTGATCGCAGCCGATCCGGCATTTAACCTGACTCTGGAAGAGCTTCAGAAAACCATGGATCCGAAGAAATATGTGGGACGTGCCAAAGAGCAGACCGAAAGCTTTATTGCAAAAGTTGTAAATCCGGTTCTGGATTCCCACAAGGAAATGCTTGGAATGACAGCTGAGATTAATGTATGATAAAAGGTTGTTGTTTTCTTTTTTAATGAAATTCAGATCAGACACAGGAGGAATTTGAGTTATGATCAAAGCAGTAGTTGGAGCAAACTGGGGAGATGAAGGTAAGGGGAAAATTACCGACATGCTCGCTGAGAAAGCTGATATTATCGTTAGATTCCAGGGTGGTGCAAATGCAGGACATACCATTGTAAACGACTATGGTAAATTCGCACTTCACACTCTGCCGTCAGGTGTATTTTATGGACACACCACAAGTGTGATCGGCAACGGTGTTGCACTGAATATCCCTGTATTTTTCAAAGAATACAATGAGGTTGTAAGCAAAGGTGTTCCGGCACCGAAGATTCTGATCTCTGACAGAGCACAGATGGTTATGCCGTACCACATTCTGTTTGACCAGTATGAGGAAGAGCGTCTGGGAGGCAAATCTTTCGGTTCTACTAAATCCGGTATCGCACCTTTCTATTCTGACAAATATGCAAAAATCGGTTTTCAGGTAAATGAGCTTTTTGACGAGGATCGCCTGAAGGAGAAACTGGCAAGCGTTTGTGAAACTAAGAACGTTCTTCTTGAGCACTTATACCACAAACCGCTTCTGAACGTTGATGAGCTTTTTGCAGAGCTGATGGAATACAAGAAGATGGTTGCACCATATGTATGCGACGTTTCCTTGTATCTGAATAATGCACTGAAAGAGGGCAAGGAGATCCTTCTTGAGGGACAGCTTGGAACTTTGAAAGACCCTGACCATGGTATTTACCCAATGGTTACCTCTTCTTCCACACTGGCAGCATATGGTGCAATCGGAGCAGGTGTGCCTCCATATGAGATCCAGAAGATTGTTGTTGTAAGCAAGGCTTATTCCAGCGCAGTAGGTGCCGGTGCATTTGTTTCCGAGATTTTCGGAGAAGAGGCTGACGAGCTTAGAAGACGCGGTGGTGATGGCGGAGAATACGGCGCTACCACTGGACGTCCGAGACGTATGGGATGGTATGACTGTGTTGCATCTAAATACGGCTGCCGTCTTCAGGGGGCTACAGATGTGGCATTTACAGTACTTGACGTACTTGGCTATCTGGATGAGATCCCGGTTTGTGTTGCTTACGATATCGACGGAGAGATTACCACAGACTTCCCGACCACAGCCAGACTTGAGAAAGCAAAACCGGTGATCGAGAAGCTTCCAGGATGGAAATGCGATATCCGTGGAATAAAGAACTATGAGGATCTTCCGGAGAATTGCAGAAAATACATCGAATTCATCGAGGAGAAGATCGGATACCCGATCACCATGGTTTCCAACGGACCAGGAAGAAACGATATTATTTACAGAAATAAATAATTTGGAAAAAAGCGGCTGCGTATCAGACGCTTGTAAGTAAGAATACATTACTGGTTACAGAGTGATCGGTAATTGAAATGTGACTGCGCCGGAGGTTCTCTCCGGCGTATCTTGTATCTAGTACATCGAATATTAAGTAACTGCCATATTGACTTGTCTGATTTTTATTTGCTGCGCCAATATAGCAGAAACTTAATTTTCGATGCTCTAGATGACAAAAAAGAAAACGGATTTTATAAAGGAATAAAGAATGAAAAATTTTAAACGTGCAGCTGCCATTCTGGGAGTGGTAGTCTTACTGGCAGTTTGCTGTCTGCCTATGATCTTTGCTTTTGGCAGCGGCGACAACGCACAGGGGAATTTTAAGGCAGCAGTAGGTACTGTAATTCTGGTGCCAGTGCTGGCTTATGTATTTCTTATGGTTTATAAACTTTTGAAGAAAGAGGAAAAGGAGGTCGCAGGCGAAGTGAAAAACATAATTTTTGATGTGGGACAGGTATTGGTTTCCTATGATTGGGAAAGCTATCTGAAAGCGTTCCACTTTTCGGCAGAAGAAGAGAAGCTGATTGCTGAGAAGGTTTTTAAGAGCCAGATCTGGAATGAGCGTGACCGTGGCCTGTTTCCTGAAGAAGAATACCGGAAACAGTTTATCGCAGAACTTCCGGCCGAGTACGAAGCGGATGTAAAGCGTGTGATCGAAGAATCAGGAAAAACAATTGGAATTAAGGATTACGCCGAAACCTGGACCAGCTATCTGAAAAGCCAGGGCTATCATCTGTACATTCTGTCAAACTACAGCCAATTCATGCTGGATCAGACAAGACCAGGTAAAATGCCTTTTCTGAAAAATATGGATGGTGTGATTTTCTCCTGTGAGGTTCAGCAGATCAAACCGGAAGCTGATATTTATGAGACACTTCTTTCCAGATTCGGTTTAAAACCGGAGGAGAGCGTTTTCCTGGATGACCGCCCGGAGAACTGCGAGGCTGCAAGAAAGCTTGGTATTCATGCCATTGAATTCCATGATCTGAAGCAGGCGGCAAAGGAACTGGAGAAGCTTGGAGTAAAATAGAAAAAAACAGCAAAACAGGAAAGTTAACGCCCCGGCTTCAGCTAGTACTTCAGAAGCCGGGGCGTTTCGGGGAGGATATAAGTTAATCTCGCTTATCTTTTGTAATGCGTCATCATTGAAGGGGGTTCAATGAATTTGTTGGTTCATTTTACTGAACACTCATAGTATGAACCTGTCACTGGCTTTTTATACATATGTTACAGAAAAATAGTATGAATTTTATGGAAAATCTGCAAGAAAATTTTGGAAAAAAAATAAGATTTGTGTTTTTCGGTAAAAGATGGTATAATAAATTTCAGCTGTAAAACGGCATAATTACGAAATTTTGTTGAAAAGAGGAATAAGAAATGAGCGACAAGACCATTTTAGAGCAGTGGCGTGCCATTGCCTATGACCAGCAGGCAGATCGTAATAAACTTCAGCAGTTCTGGGCAAAATATTTTAACATTGAGAAGAACATTTATGCACAGCTTCTTGAGAATCCGGACGAAGTAGTTACTGGTACAGTTAAAGAGCTGGCTGAGAAATATAATCAGGAAGTGCTCACCATGGTTGGTTTCCTTGATGGAATCAATGACAGCCTTAAGGTTCAGAATCCGATCGAGACTATGGATGAGAATACTACCGTAAGTCTTTGCTTTGACAAAGAGCTTCTTTACAAGAACATGGTAGACGCTAAAGCTGACTGGCTTTACAATCTTCCACAGTGGGACAAGATCTTTACCCCGGAGAAACGTAAAGAGCTTTATCTTGAGCAGAAGAAATCCGGTACTGTTGTTAAGGCACACAAGATCGGACGTAACGATCCGTGTCCATGCGGAAGCGGAAAGAAATATAAATTCTGCTGCGGTAGAAACAAATAATAAAATGTGAATATAGACCGGGATCCGGTGGATTCCGGCTGTGGGGACGGATTGCAATGGTGGATGACTGCCAGGCAATCCGTTTCGTGTATATTTATAGGAAAATTAGTTGATTTATGAGTTCTACAAGTATGAATCAGTTTGCTTTGTGCGAGTAATGAGTGAAACACGCAGAGTGGATTTGAATTTAGAAAGAGAGAAGAGAATTTGAGTTTATTTTGTTTTTGCGCCGGGATTTTAAGCCTGGCTTATTATGTGCTGATCGTGGTATATGCTGGCATTACAGCTGATTTTGCCTGGTTCTGGGTACTGCTTACAGCGGTTCTGGAAGGCGGCGCAGTACTGATCCGCTATGGCAGAAATCATCCGGGAATTTTCCCTGGATGGCTGGGAACTGTGATCATGGTGGCTGTGCTGATCGGAATTGTCTGTTTTGGATTTATCTGCAGCCGTGTAATTTCCGGAATGAAGTCTTCCGGGAAAAAGAACCTGGATTATGTAGTTGTGTTAGGTGCCCATGTAAAAGGAGATGTACCATCCAAGGCTTTGGAGCTTCGTCTGAAGGCGGCACTGAAATATGCCAGGGAGAATGAAGATACCACGCTGATCCTTTCCGGCGGACAGGGCTTTGGGGAGGATATTACGGAAGCAAAATGTATGGAGAATTATCTGACAGCGCATGGTATTTCACAGGAGCTGCTGGTGTTGGAAGAGAAGTCTACAAGCACGAAAGAAAATCTGAAATTTTCCGATGAGCTTACCGGGTGCAGTAAGAAAAATACGGGAATATTGTCAAATAATTTTCACGTGTACCGGGCAGTAAAATTGGCGGAAAAGCTGGGATATAAACATCCTTATGGAATTGCGGCGGTATCAGATCCTATTATGCAGGTGCATTATGTGGTGCGGGAAGTAGCAGCACTTGTAAAAGAAAAACTTCGGGGAAATATCTAATTTTTTATCATCTTTATTTTGCAGATTATTGACAAACCCAAAACCCAAGGCTATAATGGGACACAGTGATAAGAAAACACGTTGACGAGAAGAGTAAACTGTGGAATGTTTCAGAGAGAGGCAGGCGGCTGGAAATGCCTTATCAGGAAACAGTTGAAAACTACCTCCGAGTGGCCCTAATCCGGTCCGGTGATTCCGTTACCATCAAATAAGTGGCCTGGTTTACAGATACGTATGCTATGGCAAGCAGGGTGGAACCGCGAGTATATTCGTCCCTTACAGTGTGAGAGCATTGTAAGGGACTTTTGTTTTTCACGAGCAATGAGTTAAAGTCCACGTTTGTGTGTGACCTTGGAGACTGCAGCTCGTCTCGTCCCTGCATGGGAGTACAGAAAATGTTTGGTTTTCAGTGCTCAGTCAAACGTTACCATACGTTTTTCGTATCAGACAGTTTCCTGCCGGATACAGTTTCAGAAAAAGAAAAGGAGACACGAATCATGATTATCACATTAAAAGACGGTTCTAAAAAAGAATACGCAGAAGCAAAATCCGTTATCGACATTGCGGCTGATATCAGCGAAGGCCTTGCAAGAGTTGCATGTGCAGGAGAGGTTGACGGAGAAGTTGTTGACCTTAGACATGTAGTTGACAAGGACTGCGAGTTAAGCATTCTGACATTTGAGGATGAGGGTGGAAAAGGCGCTTTCCGTCACACCACATCCCACATTATGGCACAGGCAATCAAGAGACTGTACCCGGATGTAAAGCTTGCAATCGGACCATCTATTGCAGACGGATTTTATTATGATATTGACAGCGAGAACCCGATCACTACAGAGGATCTTGCAAAGATCGAAGTTGAGATGAAGAAAGTGGTAAAGGAAGCACTTCCGATTACCCGTTTTACCAAATCCAGAGAAGAAGCGATCGCATTCTTCAAAGAGAAAAATGAGCCATATAAAGTGGAGCTTATCGAAGATCTTCCAGAAGATGCTGAGATCAGCTTTTATCAGCAGGGTGAGTTTGTTGACCTTTGTGCAGGACCTCACCTTATGACAACCAAACCGGTAAAAGCATTCAAGCTTACCAGCATTGCAGGTGCTTACTGGAGAGGAAGTGAGAAGAATAAAATGCTTACCAGAATCTACGGAACTTCTTTCACGAAGAAAGCAGATCTGGAAGAATATATTACCCGTATGGAAGAGGCGAAGAAACGTGACCACAGAAAGCTTGGTAAAGAGCTTGGTCTGTTCATGATGAGCGACGAAGGTCCTGGATTCCCGTTCTTCCTTCCTAAGGGAATGGTTCTGAAGAATACTCTTCTTGATTACTGGAGAGAAATCCATCAGAAAGCAGGATATGTTGAGATTTCCACACCGATCATGCTGGCACGTCATCTTTGGGAGACATCCGGACACTGGGATCATTACAAAGAAAATATGTATACAACTGTAATTGACGATCAGGATTTTGCAATCAAGCCAATGAACTGTCCGGGAGGTATTCTTGTATACCAGTCAGAACCACGTTCTTACCGTGATCTGCCGCTTCGTATGGGTGAGCTTGGTCTGGTACATCGTCATGAAAAATCCGGACAGCTTCACGGACTTATGCGTGTACGCTGCTTTACACAGGATGATGCCCATATCTTTATGATGCCGGAGCAGATCCGTGAGGAGATTAAAGGGGTTGCAAAACTGATTGACGAGGTATATCAGCTGTTTGGTTTCAAATATCACGTAGAGCTTTCCACACGTCCGGAAGATTCCATGGGAAGTGATGAGGACTGGGAGATGGCTACAGACGCTCTTCGCGGAGCTCTTGACGACCTCGGGCTTAATTATGTAGTAAATGAGGGAGACGGAGCGTTCTACGGACCGAAGATTGACTTCCATCTTGAGGACTCCATCGGAAGAACCTGGCAGTGTGGTACTATCCAGCTTGATTTCCAGCTTCTGCTCCGTTTTAATTGTGAATATGTTGGTGCTGACGGCGAGAAACATCGTCCGATCATGATCCACCGTGTTGCTTTTGGATCCATCGAGCGTTTTATCGGTATTTTGATCGAGCATTTTGCAGGTGCATTCCCAACATGGCTTGCTCCTGTACAGGTGAAGGTGCTTCCGATTTCTGATAAATATATGGATTATGCAGAAAAGGTTGTAAACGAGCTGAAAGAGGCTGGTATTCGTGTCGAAATTGATACCCGTGCTGAGAAAATCGGTTACAAGATCCGTGAGGCAAGACTTCAGAAGATTCCTTATATGCTGGTTGTTGGTGCCAAAGAAGAGGAAGAGGGCAAAGTTTCTGTAAGAAGCCGTTTCCTGGGAGATGAAGGTGCGAAGGATCTTGGAGAGTTCATTACTTCTATCAAAGCTGAGATCAAGAGCAGAGAGAACCGTAAGGTAGAGGTTCAGGAAGAGCAGAAATAAGCCGGATTTTCCGAAAAGTTTTAAGTGAATAAATAGGAACGTGATTTCCATATAAAAGAAAGGCGCTGCTGTGAGATGCGGCGCCTTTCTTGAAAATATTAACATTGTTATAAAATATAGCTGGATTAGGTGAAAAAATATATAATCTTGTGAATTATAGCAGATGAATGCATTATTCGGAAAAGTATTTCGCCTTAATTTCCTCCACTGGCATTTCTTTTCCTGTCCACAGACGGAACGCTTCAGCCCCCTGGTAAAGCAGCATATACATACCGTTGAAGGTGCGGCAGCCAGCCTCTCTTGCTTCGCGCAAGAATCGTGTCTCACGGGGATTGTAGATCACATCTGACACGATCAGATCCGGATGATAAAGACTGGTATCTTCAATAATGGACCCTTCTGTATCAGGAGCCATCCCCACTGAGGTGGCATTGAGAAGAAGCGCACTCTCGGAGATAGCCTGTGCCAGTTCTTCTTTATCCTTGTTTTCGTGAAGAATGGCCTGGCAGGGAAGAGTGGCGTTGATATTTTCCACCAGCTTCTGTGTGCGGTTCCAGAAACGACTGGTCTCACGGGCAAAAATATGGATTTTTTTTACCCCGTCAAGGGCAGCCTGTGCACAGATGGCAGTAGCTGCACCACCGGCTCCCATGATGGTGATGGTTTTTCCGATCACATCATATCCTGCATCTCTGACAGCCTGCATGTATCCTACACCGTCAGTGTTATAGCCGGTAAGGCGTCCATTGTCATTGACTACGGTGTTCACAGCGCCGATCAGTCGGGCAGCAGGGGAAAGCTCGTCCAGAAGCTCCACGATCTTGTTTTTGTTTGGCATGGTAAGGTTAAAGCCACGAATTCCGCAAGTTTTCAGTCCCATGACAGCAGTTTCCAGATTTTCCTCGTTTACATTGAAGCAAAGATAAGTGTAATCAAGATCAAGAAGATGGAATGCTTCATTGTGCATAAGTGGTGAAATACTGTGTGCCACCGGACTTCCAAGAAGTGCGGTAAGCTGTGTGTGACCGGTAATTGGGATCATAAGGTACCTCCTGAAGTTTCTATTATTTTGAAAGTCCAAGGCAATAGCAGTGACTGATCTGGGGTAGAGCGTGTGTGAAAAATCATTCCCGCAATCTGCACGCCCCACTTTGCGGTATATTTCACCCGAATTCGGTTGCCGTAGCCCGCTACGGCGTCCTCATCCGAGCGAAATCTCCCACAAATTGTGACGCACATCTTGCAGAAAGCCTTTTTCAAACACGCTCTAGTATGAACAGCCTTAAGATATTGGAACATGAACTTTCATTTAGTTTAAAACTGGAAATCATTAAAGCGTTACTAAGTATATATTATTCTATGAGAAAGGAGATGTCAAGAAATGACAAAACCTATTCAGATAAAGAACCTGACTATCGGAGCAGGAATCCCGAAAATCTGCGTTCCTCTTACTGGAACCACCAGAGAAAAAATCTGCCAGGAAGCAGAGGATGCCAAAAAAGCAGCTGCAGATCTGGTGGAATGGCGTGCAGATTTCTTTGAAGAACTGATGAATCCGGAAGCCTGCCAGAATGTGCTTGAAGCGTTGGCAGAAATTCTTGGTGAAACACCACTGCTTTTTACAATCCGGACAAGTGAGGAAGGCGGAAATATTACCATTTCTCTGGAGGATTACGCTGCCTGCAATATAAATATTGCAAAAGGCAAAAAGGCAGACCTGGTTGATGTGGAAGTTATGAGTAATTCGGAAGAGAAGAAAAAGCTGGTGGCAGAGCTTCAAAAAGAAGGAGTCAAAGTGATCGCTTCTTCCCATGATTTCCACAAAACAGACAGTCAGGAGGTTCTTTTAAACCGCTTCCGCGAAATGGAAAAATCAGGCGCTGATATTTTGAAAATGGCGGTAATGCCTCATGGTTTCGAAGACGTGGCAGCAATTATGGAGGCAACAAATGCTATGAGACAGGAGTGCGAAAAGCCTTTGGTATCCATGGCAATGGGAAGTATTGGTTCTATTACCCGAATTTCCGGAGAGAACTTCGGCTCTGGCATTACCTTTGGAACAGTTGGCGCCGCATCTGCACCGGGACAGTTTCCGATTGGAGAACTGAGAAGTCTTCTGGATGCTTTACATGAGAAAAATGAAGAAGACGAATTAAAGCAGTAGAATTAATTTTGCACGAAGCATGAAAAAATGAATTGCTTTAATTGAAAATAATATTGACAGAATTAATTTAGAACAAAATAACGAAAAATGACAGATCATGCTGTCGATTTGGGGCGAGAAATTCTTAGGATTTCCCGCCCCTTTTTGACAAAATCTGCGCCCTCTGTGACCGTATAATGGGTTCACTTACCAAAGTGAAGGATTGACGTTACCACAAAAGGTAACGGACGACAGGCCACAGGGGGCTTTTTATGTATTATGACGTATACATAGACATCGTCTTTCTGACGAATCTTTTAATGGATTACGTTCTTCTTTGCATTGTAGGAAAGCTTTTCTTGCGAAAAAGAAATCGTGGAAGGATTTTGCTGGCGGCAGCCATTGGCGCTCTGTTTTCCTGCCTCATTTTATATGTACTGCCGGATATGATTTTTCCTGCAAAGGTACTGCTCCATGGCGGCTGTGCCTGGGGCATGCTGGTTCTTGGACTGGATCTTAAGAAAAACGGACTTCTGGTAAAAGCACTGGTGACTGTTTATCTGATGGCTTTTTTCATGGGAGGCCTTATGGAAGCGGCACCTGTAAAAAAGGCGACACCCATACGCTTTTTGATTGTTGCCGCAGGAGCCTACATGGGACTTAGTGCACTGATCTATCTTAGCGATTCTTTCCGTGCCAGATGGAAAAATATTTATCCAGTTACCCTGTCCTATCGGGGAAATGTACAACCGTTTTTCGGGCTTTTGGATACAGGAAATTTTCTTGTAGACCCCATCAGCCAGAAGGAGGTATTTATTATAAAACCGGAGGTTCTGGACGCATTGCTTCCGCAGGAAAATGCAGACAGGCTGAAACACCTTAAGGAGAACCCAGGGGAGCTGGAAGGTACAGAGCCGGCTGACTTGCATCCGCACTTTTTGCCCTATAAGACAATCGGAGAGGAAGGCGTGCTGTTGGCAGTGGTGTTAGATGACCTTTGTATTCACACTCCCAGGGAGGTGATTCATGTGGCAAATCCGGTGCTGGCGCTGGCCGTGGAACCCTCTGCTTTGGGAAAAGAGTACCAGGTACTGTTGAATTCCAGAATTTTGCATTAGGAGGGGGACTTATTCATGAACAGATCAGCAAGTGCAGCGTATTATCCATTTCAGGTAATGCCCAGATTCCTGCTCGGCAGACAGGGAGAGGTTTATTATATTGGTGGAAGTGATATTCTGCCGCCGCCACTGGAAACACAAAGAGAAGCGAGGATCCTTGAAAAACTGGGTACACCAGAGGAAAAAGAGGCAAAGTCTACCTTGATCGAGCACAATCTCAGGCTGGTGGTCTATATAGCCAAAAAGTTTGATAATACAGGTGTGAGTGTGGAGGATCTGATCTCCATTGGTACGATTGGGCTAATCAAGGCAATCAATACTTTTAACCCGGTAAAAAATATTAAGCTGGCTACGTATGCATCCAGATGTATTGAAAACGAAATTCTTATGTATCTCAGACGTAACAGTAAGACGAAAATGGAGGTTTCCATAGATGAGCCTCTGAATGTGGACTGGGACGGAAACGAGCTTTTGCTTTCCGATATTTTGGGAACGGATGATGATGTGATCTCCCAGAGGCTGGAGAACGAGGTGGAAATCAAGCTTCTGGGAAAAGCAATTTCCAAGCTTTCTCCAAGGGAACAGACGATTATCAAATTGCGGTTCGGGCTTGGAAGGCAGGAGGGAAGGGAGAAAACACAGAAAGAAGTGGCGGACCTTCTGGGGATTTCACAGTCTTATATTTCCAGGCTGGAAAAACGGATCATGAAGAGGCTGAAGAAGGAAATTGTAAAGTATGAGTAAAAGTGAGTAGTTGCAAATTGAAGCTTTGCATGATTTGCTTCTGTTGTCCATACTGTCCAGCCTCTCAAATATTCGTGGCCTCTTTGCCCATGGAAGCATGGTTTGAATGAAATTTTATATCAAAGTAATAAAATGGAGTAAGCAGGCTATGAGGCTGATTTGGAAACTATATTTAACGAAAAGAAGGGCAGAATATGGGCGTGTATTGGAATAATAACGGCAAAAACGGGAATTCTACAATAGACATAGAGGATAGTTTTATTATTTCATATGTAAAGAAATGGATTTACAGTAAAGGAGACACGCTTATGAATGCCGATGTAGAATTTCTAAACTATGTGTATCAGAATTCCCAGATGGGTATAGACACCTTGGAGCAGCTGCTTGAGATCACGGAAGACGAAAAATTGCAGACATATCTGGAAAAGCAGATTGAGGGCTATCGGAAGTTTCATAATGAAGCCAGGGATATTCTGAATCGAAGCGGATATGACGAAAAAGGTCTTGGCACCTTCGAAAAAATCCGCACCTACCTTATGGTTAACCTCCAGACTATGGCCGACGACTCCACCTCCCACATCGCCAAAATGCTGATCCAGGGCAGCAGCATGGGAATTACCGAAGCCGTGAAAAAGCTTCATCAGTACGAAAATGACGTGGAGAAAGACATCAAAAAACTGATGGAACGGCTGCAGGAATTCGAAGAGGAGAATGTGGAGAAGCTGAAGGAATTTCTGTAGGAATTAAGGCGGCGGGGGAGATGCTTCCAGATGAAGGAAGTATTTATCCTCCGCCAGTTTTGCGCAAGGATATTATGAAATTACAATTATTCATAGAAAAAATTAGTTTAAGAATTTTGAGCTATATAGTTGTCTAGATATTCCTGTGCCTGGTTTTCAGAAAACTGAAATTTCGTCATTAGTTTTTGAACAATGGCATCTGAAGAGAGGTTAAATTCCAAACACATTTCAATAGTTGCCTGGATTTTTCCATTCCGTTCTCCGTCTTCATAACCCTCTTCCCGAAACATACGCAAGGTTTTCTCTTCATCATATTCATAAATACTCATAGCTTTCGCCTCCGCTCGGTTCTTTAGTAAAAAATCCCGCAGGATGTTTTCATGGATACATTCGGTAATTGCCTTCTCAACTGCGTCAGTCAGTGGCATTTCAGCAGAATAGGTACGAATGCGAGCAACATATTCGGAGTAATCACGAAGGGTATGACAGGCATTCATTAATTCCTGGTTATGCCCCTTATTGATGTTAAGCATAACCGCTTTCAATTCCAACGCTGGTTGGTCGGTTGTTGGATGAAATAACTCTGAAAGAAGAAATTCTGTCCTGTCTGGCTGCGACTTCACACCATTATAAAAGATTACGAAGGAAGGCAGCGGAATCTGCACTTTCTTGGAACCATATATGTTCATGTCTTTCGTATAGGCTGAATAAATATCTGTTATGTACATGAGAAAGCGTAAAGGCAGGTTGGGATTTACCGTGGACTGTTGTTCATAAAGTGCCAGGCGCATATCAATAATAAAGGAAAGATCATTTTCCATTGTCATGTAGATTGCGTTATCCAATGTAGTAATTGTTAGCATTGCAGGATCATCATAATGAGTTCCGTTAATTGCATTGTAAAGTTTCAGTAATTCTGATTTGTCATTAAAAATCATCTTGTAGAGTCGATCCTTGTAAATACGGTTTACAGGTAAAGATACATTGTTCATAGAAGACCTCCTTATAAAGATGGTGGAAGGCCTCTTAATGTAAATCTCTACATTTTGGTCAGAAACCTTCCTGCTGCTATATGGGAAAAGCATGAGATTTCTGAAGCGGCAGAGCGCCGAAGATACCAGAGATGATATTAAATAGACTTACTGAAATGAAATGCTTTGTTATAGTATAGCTCATGGCGGGCTAAAATGCAAGAAAAAGAGTTCGACATGATTCGACAAATAATTTGAACAAAAAAATATAAACTTTTTTGTAAAAAGTGCTTGACGATTCCTTGCGGCAGTGGTATAGTAAACAAGCTGTCGCA